>DATNAW010000085.1:0-9523 GCA_035572335.1 Rhodanobacteraceae bacterium | reverse complement strand
CGCAGCGCGAACAACAGGATCACCAGGTTCAAACTCAGGGTCAGCGCCATCGCCAGCGAACGGGCCGCGTGCGGCGCGCATTCGAACGAACGGGAGACCGCCATCGACGTCATAAGCCACCTCCTTGCAGTGAGGAACGTGGCCAGGGGCGCCGCGGCGCAACGCCCCGGTCGGACTTCACGCTACGCCTTTGGGGTGAGCCGGACAAGTGCCGGCGCCAGCAACGTTCTTTGCTGATGCGCCGCAACGGTTAACATCGCGTTTCCTGCGCCGCCGGAGCCAACCCGATGCAGACGAACGAAGACACCCTGCGCCGATCCCGGCGCCGTTTCCTGCAGACGTCGGCGCTGGGCGCGGCGGCCTTGCCGGCGGTGATGCTGGGCGGCAACGTGAACGCGGCGGAATCGCCCGAGGCCGGATTGAAACTGCCGAAGTCGATCCTCGCGTTGCAGCCGGTCGCCTCGAAGGTCGTTCCGATCAGCGACGGTGAACGTCGCGCACGCATGGCGCGGGCGCAACAGTTGATGGGCGAACACGGCATGGATGCGATCTTCGTCGACGCCGGCACCACGCTCGACTACTTCGCCGGCCTGCGCTGGTGGAACAGCGAGCGCACGATGGGAATGCTGCTGCCAAAGTCGGGCGATCCCGTTTACATCGTTCCCGCGTTCGAACGCAGTCGCACGCAGGAGCGGATCCGGATCGGCAGCGACGTGCGTACGTGGCAGGAAAACGAAAGTCCTTACATGTTGATCGCGGGCGTGATGCGCGAACACCACGCCGGCACCGGCGTGCTGGGGATCGACGATCGCGTTCCGTTTTATCGCGCCACCGAGATCGGCGAGGCGCTGCCTCAGGCAAAGCTGGTGGAGGCCACCCGGGTAACGGCGGGTTGCCGCGCGATCAAGAGCCCGGCGGAACTCGCGCTGATGCAGATCGCCTGCGACGCCACGCTTTCCGTGTACCGCGCGGCATGGGAAGGGTTGGAGCCGGGCATGACGCAGCACCAGGTTCTGGCCTGGATCGATGCCGCGTACCAGCGCATGGGCTTGCGCGGCGAGGCCAGCATCAACGTCGGCAAGTACACCGCGCAGCCGCACGGTTCGAACGAGCCTCAGCACATCGTGGAAGGCACGCCGGTGATGCTGGACGATGGCTGCTACGTCGAGGGTTACCAGAGCGACATCACCCGCACCTTCACGCTGGGCAAGGCCAGCGACAAGATGAAGCGCGTGTTCGACATCGTGCGCAAGGCGCAAACCGCGGCGCTCGCGGCCGCGCGGCCGGACGCGACGATGGAATCGGTGGACACCGCCGCGCGCAAGGTAATCGTGGATGCCGGCTACGGCCCCGGTTACAAGTATTTTTCGCACCGCCTCGGCCATGGCATCGGCATGGACATGCACGAGTGGTATTACCTCGTGGGTGGCAACACGCGGAAGATCAAGGTGGGCATGACCTTCAGCGACGAGCCGGGCATCTACATTCCGGGCGAGTTCGGCGTGCGGCTGGAAGACGACATGCACGTCACCGAAGCGGGCGCGCGCTGGTTCACACCGCAGAGTCCGTCGATCGAGCAGCCGTTCGGCTGACGCGGCGTTTACGCGTTGGCCGGCGACTCGATCAACCCGGCGACGATTTCGATCGAGCGCAGCCGCGCCGCGTGATCATGCATGTTGCTGGTGAGGATCAGCTCGTCGGCGCCGGTGCGTTCAATGAATGCGTTGATCCGGTCCGCCACCGTGCCGGGCGAACCGATCGCGGAACACGACAGCACGTGCTCCAGCAATTTGCGGCCTTGCGGCTCCAGCGATTCGACATAGCCTTCCACCGGTGGCGGCAATCGCCCCGGATGACCCGAGCGCAGATTCACGAACGACTGCTGCCACGAGCTTGCGAGATAGTGCGCTTCGTTGTCCGTGTCCGCGGCGAACACGTTGAACCCAAGCATCACGTGCGGCCGTTGCAGGAATCGGGATGGTTTGAATTGCGCGCGATACACGGCGATCGCATCCATCATCTGCGCCGGCGCAAAGTGCGAGGCGAACGCGTACGGCAGCCCGAGCATCGCGGCGAGCTGCGCGCCGAACAGGCTGGAGCCGAGAATCCAGATCGGAACCTGCTGCCCATTGCCGGGCACGGCGCTCACCGGCGTGCGGCCTTCGAAATACGCGATCAGCTCCAGCACGTCGTGCGGAAACGCATCCGGATCGCTGTCGAGGTTGCGGTGCAACGCGCGTGCGGTGGCCTGGTCCGAACCCGGCGCGCGGCCGAGGCCGAGATCGATGCGTCCGGGATACAGCGCCTCCAGCGTGCCGAACTGCTCGGCGATCACCAGCGGCGAATGGTTCGGCAGCATGATGCCGCCCGCACCCACGCGAATGCGCGAGGTGGCGCCGGCCACATGTCCGATCAGCACCGCGGTCGCGGCGCTGGCGATGCCCGGCATGCCGTGGTGCTCGGCCATCCAGAAACGATTGAAGCCCCAGCGTTCGGCGTGTTGCGCGATGTCCACCGTGTGCGCCAGCGATTCGGATACCGAACCACCTTCGGTGACCGGGCACAGATCGAGAAAAGAGAAAGGGATCATGGCAAAGGCAACTGGTGCTGCTCACCCGAATAATCAAGGTGTCCGTCCACCACGCGCGCCGCCGAAGTGTACGGATGTTCCACCGGCGATGCAGGGCTCATGATGTGCAGCACGCGCGTGCCGTGCAATTTGAAAACATCGGAAATCAAGCCGCGATGGCAACGCCACCATACTGCCTCCGAGCACATGATCGCGGTGCGTTGCCTCGATGCCAGCGCCTTCAACCGTTCGATGCCGTCGTGAAATGCCTTCGTTTGCATGTAATCCGCGTACCCGCGAAATGCCGGAAGCCGCCATGCGGTGTTGGGTGAGTCCTGCCGCACCTTGCGGCGTCCGCCGAGTTCGGTGAAGGGTTCGTAGCGGATGCCGTCATCGTGCAATCCCTGTCGCAGGGACTCCACGTTGAAATGCGGATACTTGCGCGAGCCGGGATAGTGGCGCACGTCGGCGAGCACTTCGATCCCGTTGTCCTTCAGCAGTGCGATGAATTCTTGGAGGCTTCGCGTCGAATGACCGATGGTCCAGAGCGTTTCGGGCCAGGGGCTTTCACTGGATTTCTTGCGCGTACCCATTGGGCCAGCATACGCGCGTGGACAGGAATGCGCGCTGTCGCGTATCTATACTGACGCAATGAGCGCATACACCACCGCCAACACCATCGACGAATTCCGTCAGCACCTCGCCGACGTGCACGCGCGGATCGCAGCCGCGTGCGCAGGGGTCGGGCGCGATCCCGCCAGCGTGCGCCTGCTGCCAGTCAGCAAGACGGTGCCCGAAGTGCGGCTGCGCAACGCCTACGCCGCGGGCTGCCGCACGCTGGGCGAAAACAAGGTGCAGGAAGCGCATGGCAAATGGCAGGCGATGTCGGATCTCTCCGATTTGCGCTGGTCGATCATCGGGCATCTGCAGACCAACAAGGCCAAGCTGGTCGCCGAATTCGCATCCGAATTCCAGGCACTGGACAGCCTGAGGGTGGCCGAAGCGCTGGACAAACGCCTGCAGGCGCTCGGACGTTCGCTCGACGTGCTGGTGCAAGTCAACACGTCCAGCGAAGAAAGCAAGTTCGGATTGCCGCCCGAGGAAGTGGAAGCATTCGTGAAACGACTGCCCGCGTTTTCATCGCTGCGCGTGCGCGGCCTGATGACGCTGGCGCTGTTTTCGGACGACGCCGCGAAGGTGCGGCCGTGTTTCGTGCGCCTGCGCGAACTGCGCGACCGCCTGCGGCAGTCCGCGCCGGCCGGCGTCGCGATGGACGAGCTGTCGATGGGCATGTCCGGCGACTACGAACTCGCGATCGAGGAAGGCTCGACGATCGTGCGCGTGGGGCAGGCGATTTTCGGCGCGCGCAAGGTGTCCGACAGTGCCTATTGGCCGGATGCACATTGATGCGTTGACAAATCGAGGGAATAGAACCGCGTGCCCGGCAGGTGCGCCGTGTTGTACGGCGGAATTTCGACGAAGCCGAGCCTGCAATAAAGCGCCTGCGCCGAGGTCATGCTCGCCAACGTGTCCAGGCGCAACTCGCGATAGCCGGCGTTGCGCGCCGCGTCGATCACGGCGTCCACCAGGCGTTTGCCCAGACCGAATTTCCGGTACGCAGGCCGCACGTACAGGCGCTTCATTTCACCCCTGTGCTCGTCGAGTGGTCGAAGCGCGACGCAGCCGGCGACGCCGGCTTCGATGCGTGCAATCAGCAACGCGCCGCGCGGCGGCACGTAGGGCGCCGGCAATGCGGCAAGTTCCGCGCTGAATCCCTGGTACTCGAGGTCCGTGCCGATGGCTTGCGCGTATTCGCGGAACAACTCGCGCGTCGTCGCGATCCGTCCGGGGCTGTCGGCCTGTTCGAACGTGGGTTCCGATCCGGTCATGGGCTTCGATTCGTGCACAGGGGAAATGAGGATGAAGGCATGTGTCGTTGCATGCTGCACCACGGCTCGTCGCATTTGCAACCCGCCGCCGGAGGGCTAAGATCGAATCGGCGATGGCACGTCGAGGCGATGGCTATGGCAATGAGGACGAAAGTGCGTGCAAGCTGTCTTGCGTGCCTGCTGGTGTGCTGCTGCGGAAGCAGCCTCGCCGCGACCGGCCGCTTCAACAAATACCCGCACGAAACCGTGACGGATCCAACCCGCACCTACCTGCCGGGCAAGTATTACGAACGCGTCGCGCTGGAAGACATGCGCCACCAGGACTACACCGGCGCGCTCAATGCCTATCAGCGCGCGGCGTACTGGGGCAACAAGGTCGCGCAATACAACCTCGGCCAAATCTATCTGCACGGGCTGGGCAGGATCCGCGCGGATCCCGCGCGCGGCGTTGCGTGGCTCGGGCTTGCCGACGAAGAGCACCAGCCCGATTACGACAAGGCGCTGGTCGTTGCGTACAAGACCCTGAAGCCGGAGGAACGCACGCGTGCGGACGCCATCTGGACGCAACTCCAGGCGACGTACGCCGACAAGCTCACCCTCGCGCGCGCAACGCAGGCTTTCGAGGATGCCTACCATTCCGGACGGTCCGGCTCCGCCACCACCGAGGGCGATCCCAACACGTACACTTTCGCGATCGACGGCTACGATCCTTCCGGCGACATCCAGGACGAAGCGGAACTGGTCTCGAACTTGAACCAACTCGGCATGCAGAACGGCGCTGTTTCATTGGCGGGCTACTGGCCCGCGCGCAAAAAGGAATTCGCGAAGTTCGTCACCACCCAATTCGGGCACGTCGAGATCGGGCCGCTCCAGCAGGTCGCGCCGACGAAAAGCAAACCGGCGCATTGACGCCGCGAATTCACAGCAATCGGCTGAAGATGCGGATGCCGGCCAGGTATTCGCCGGCGATGGTGCCGAGGTTGGAGAGCATGAACACCAGCAGCGTGCGCGCGACGCGGTTGCGCCACCAGCCGGAGACTTGCAGCAAATCCTTGCGCAGTGACTGGAAGTCGGCGACGCGCGGCTTGCGCAGCCACGCTTCGACCATGCCCGAGAACACGCCGGATGACAGCCCCGGCGGGCGCAGTGGTTTCAATGGTCCCATCACGCCCGCGGTGAGTATCGACAGCGGATGGCCGCCCGCGACCGCAGCGCCCAGCGCGCTCAACGCCGCGGTGTAGATCACCCAGTCGCGCAGCGCGTGCCAGCCCATCGTGGCGTTGCGATAAAACAGGAATCCGATCGCCGCGAAGATCGCGAGCATGATGCCGATGGCGAGAACCTTTGGCCATTTCGGTGCCGGCAACTTGGCGGCCAGTGGCTCGACGATGTCGCGCGGGGGTTCCTGCTGCACGCCGAGTTCGCGTTCGATGCCGGCGAGGTGTCCGGCGCCGATCACCACCAGCACGCGTTTCGCGGCGGAATGCTGCGTGGATTCCTCGCGCAGGCGCGCGGCCATGAAGCGGTCGCGCTCGCCGATCAGCGCTTCGTACAGCGGTTTCGATTCGCGCGCGAATTCGCCAAACGCGCCTTCCAGGATGTCGCCCTGTTTCAGCTTCTCGATCTCTGCTTCGTCGATGTCCTCGCGCGAAAACACACTGGCGACCAGGCTGCCGATGATGCCCATGCGGTCGCGGAAGCGCACGCCGCGATAGGCGTGATTGAGGGTGATGCCGATCTCGCGATCGACCAGCCACAGTGGCAGGCTGCGCGCGTCCGCGGCCGCCATCGCGGCTTTCATTTCCGCGCCGGGTTCGATGCCGTATTGCTCGGCGATGCGCTGCTGGAACGATGACAGCGCCAGCGACGCGAACACCATCCCCGCCTTGCCCGCGCGGATGACCTGGAACAGGTCCATCTTCGCGAAGGCTTCGGGATCGCGCATGCCGCGCGCCCGTGACTCGCACAACTCGATCGCGATCGCATCGAACGGTTCGCGTTCGACCAGCGCGTTGACCGCATCCACCGATGCGCGCGAGACATGGGCGGTGCCCAGCAGCACGTACTCGACGCCATCGCGTTCGACACGCGCGACGGGTTGGTCGTGCAGGGGGTCGCTTGTTGCGTCGGCGGAGGTCGCCGACGTGGTCGAATCGTTCAAGGCGTTTCCTGATCCCGAAAACGTTTGGTCAGGTCGCCATACGCATCGATGCGGCGATCACGCAGGAATGGCCAGATGCGGCGCACGTTCTCGCTGCGCGCCATGTCGATCTCGGCGATCAGCAATTCGCGTGAATCGTCGTTGGCTTTTGCGAGGATTTCGCCCTGCGGCCCGGCGATGAAACTGCTGCCCCAGAATTGTGCGCCGCGGCCGTTGTCGGGCGCGGGTTCGAAACCGACGCGATTGCAGGCGAGCACCGGCACGCCGTTGGCGACGGCATGCCCGCGCTGCACGGTGACCCACGCTTCGCGCTGGCGATCCTTCTCGTCCTGCGGGTCGGCGGGATCCCAGCCGATCGCGGTCGGATACAAAAGAAGTTCCGCGCCGGCCAACGCCATCAACCGCGCGGCTTCGGGATACCACTGGTCCCAACACACCAGCACGCCGAGCCTGCCGACCGACGTGTCGATTGGATGAAAGCCGAGATCGCCGGGCGTGAAATAGAACTTTTCGAAGTAGGCCGGATCGTCCGGGATGTGCATCTTGCGGTACTTGCCCGCGATCTTTTCCGATCGATCGAACACCACCGCGGTGTTGTGGTACAGCCCGGCCGCGCGGCGTTCGAACAACGAGGCCACGACGACGAGTTTCAATTCGCCGGCGAGCTTGCCGATGCGTTCGGTCGAGGGACCGGGAATCGATTCGGCGCGCTCGAATTCCGCCACCGCTTCGTGCTGGCAGAAGTACGGGCCGTTGTGCAGTTCCTGCAGCAGCACCAGTTGCGCGCCGGCCTTCGCTGCCTCGCGCAGGCCCGTCTCGATCGCATCGAGATTGGCATTGACGCTGCCGCGGTCGCGTTCCTGCAGCAAGGCGACATTGAGGTTCTTGGGTGACATGAAAAGAGCTTATCCGCGAAAGACGCAAAGGACGCAAAAGGGAAGTCCAATCTTATTGCTTTTCTTCGCGTTCTTGGCGTCCCTTGCGGATGGTTGCTTCGTCGCTTACGCGAGCACGCCTTGCGGTAGCTGCATCGTCATGCAATGCAGGCTGCCGTTTTGCCAGATCAGCGGTCGGCAGGGGACCTGGATGATTTCGCGGCCGGGATGCGCGAGCGCGATGGTTTGCGCGGCGGCACCATCGACCGCGTCGCCATACGCCGGCGCCAGCACCGCGCCATTGACGATCAGGTAGTTCGCGTACGACGCTGCAAGCCTGCGGCCCTCGTCCATGATCGGCTTCGGCCACGGCAGGTCGAACAGTCGATACGGCTTGCCGTCGGACGTGCGCAGTGCTTCGATCTCGCGGCGCATCGCGGCGAGTTCTTCATAATGCGGATCGTCCGGATCGCTGCACGCCTGGAACACGATGGCGCCGTCCGGCCCGAAGCGCGCCAGGGTATCGACGTGCGCATCGGTATCGTCGCCTTGCAGGTAGCCGTGATCGAGCCACAGCACGCGTTGCGCCGAGAGCGCATTGCGCAGCGTGAGTTCGATCGCGTCGCGCGACTGGTCGGGGTGGCGTTGCTGCAGGCACTTCCACGTCGTGAGGATCGCGCCGCGTCCGTCGGATTCGATCGCGCCGCCTTCCAGCGCCCAGTCCACGCGCTGGTGCTGCGCGTCGCGGCGGAACACGCGGCGTTCGATCAGCCCGGTGATCAGTGCGTCGTCCTGCGATCCCTCGAACTTGCCGCCCCAGCCGGTGAAACGGAAATCGGCCAGCACGAAGCGGCCATTGGCGTCGCGCAACGTGATCGGGCCGGAGTCGCGTAGCCAGGTGTCGTCGTAAGGGATTTCCACGAAGCGCACGCGTTCGAGGTCGGCGCCGGCTTCGCGCAGGCACTCGGCGGCGTGCGCCCCGATTTCCGCGTCGGGCGTGCAGACGATCGCGGCTTCGAAACGCGTGATCGCGGCGATCAATGCGGCGCAGGTGTCCTCAACGACATCGAGCCGCTCGGCCCAGTCGGTGCCGGCGTGCGGCCACGCGAGCAACACCGCGGACTGCGGCTCCCATTCGGCAGGCAGTCGCAAGTCAGTGGAATGCATGGCGAACGCTGTCTCAGTCGGAGTGGCTTTTGTGAGAAGTCAGGCCAAGGAAGGCCGAGTTGGTCTTCCCAACAGGAGAGGCATCCAATTCCGCGGAAAACTGAACGATGCGGCGATCAGGGATGATCGCACTTACAAAGCGTGCGGACCCGGCGTACGCAACACCGAATGGATCACATGGCTGTATTCGAAATACACGATGTACTTCGAATATTCCCAGCGATGGATCGGCGGCTGGTGCTTTGAGCTGCCGCCACGGGTCGCCAACACTTTCAGCGGCGCACCGTATTCGCGCTTCACCTGGTCCATGGTCATGCCGCGCCTGGGCATGTTGTAATGCTGCTCCTGCTTCACCTTCACGCGCAGGCTTTCGGCGTGGGCGGCCGCGGGCAGCAGCAATGGCGCGGATGCCAATGCAAGGGTTGCGGCGATCAAACTGGTGACGATGCGTTTCATGGCCTTGCTTCCCCAGGGCGCCCCGTGCGCCGATGTGCCTTTGTAGCAAAAACCACCTGAACGCGCCAGCGAATGCGGTCACGAAAAAGGCCGCTCCCGCGGCCTTTTCGGACTCAACTTTCGAAGCGGCTGCTGGTGAGAAGTCAGGGCAGGGATGCCCGTTCTGATGCCAACAACTTTGAAACCAACCCTTGTGCGGAAACGCCTGGTGACGCCGCGATCAGGGATGATCGCATATCAACGCTGACGAGCTTTGAAGCGCGGGTTGCTCTTGCAAATCACGAACACCTTGCCGCGCCGGCGCACGACCTTGCAGTCGCGGTGCCGCTGCTTGGCGGACTTCAGGGAAGAAAGCACCTTCACGGCGGACTCCTCGGGAACGATCTGGCCGAAACAAAGCGGGAAA
>DATNAW010000084.1:0-2916 GCA_035572335.1 Rhodanobacteraceae bacterium | reverse complement strand
GTGTGCGACGATCCGCCATCCGC
Source organism: Rhodanobacteraceae bacterium (assembly GCA_035572335.1). Taxonomy (GTDB): domain Bacteria; phylum Pseudomonadota; class Gammaproteobacteria; order Xanthomonadales; family Rhodanobacteraceae; genus 66-474. The sequence goes on along the minus strand of DATNAW010000084.1, from coordinate 2,893 downwards.
CAACGCGGCCAGCGCGTGCGCCATCTGCAGCGGCGTCACCATCCAGTAGCCCTGGCCGATGCCCGCAATCACGGTTTCGCCGGGATACCACGGTTGCTTGAAGGTCTTGCGCTTCCATGCGGGCGAGGGCAGCACGCCGCCGGTCTCGTCGGGCAGGTCGATGCCGGTGGGACTGCCGAATCCGAATTTGGCCATCCATTCGTCGAATTTGCCGATACCCATCTTGTAGGCGAGCGAATAGAAGTACGTGTTGACCGATTGCGTGATGGCCTGCACGAGGTTGACGTTGCCGGCGCCGTAGCGCGTGTCGTCGCGGTAGCCGCGCGAGGAACCCGGTATGTACCAGGTGCCGGTGGACAGCACCGTGTCCGTCGCCTTGCGCACGCCGAGTTCCAGACCGCCCAGCCCCAGGAACGGCTTGACCGTCGAACCGGGTGGATAGCCGCCGCGCATCGCGCGGTTGAGCAGCGGCTTTTCCTCGTCATCCAGCAGCGCCGTGTAGTCGGCTTGGCTGATGCCGTTGACGAACAGGTTGGGATCGAAACTCGGCATTGTCACCATCGCCAGCACGTTGCCATTGCGCGGGTCGATCGCCACCGCGGCACCGGTTTGTCCCGCGAAGGCATCGATGGTCGCCTGCTGAAGACGCTCGTCGATGCTCAGGTAAAGGTTCTTGCCGGGCTTGGCGGCGACCTGTTGCAGCACGCGCAACGGCCGCTGGTTGGCGTTGACCTCGACCACTTCGTAACCGGGCGTGCCGTGCAGCAGGTCCTCGTATTCCTTTTCGATGCCGGTCTTGCCGACGTGCGTGGTGCCGGCGTAGCGGTCGGGATCGAGTTTTGCCTGTTCCTTCTCGTCGATGCGCCCGACGTAGCCGATGACATGCGCGAACGCCGCGCCGTAGGGATAGTTGCGGGTAAGATACGGCGCGATGCTGACGCCGGGAAACTGCCACTGGTCGATCGCGAAGCGGTCGCGCTCGCTTTCGGTGAGGTGGAATTTCAGCGGCACTGCGTCGAAGGAACGATGCTGCTTGAGGCTTTGCTTGAAGCGGCGGATGTCGTCGTCGGTCAACGGCACGACGTCCGCAAGCCGCTGCAGCATCGCGTCCATGTGCTTCACCTGGTCCGGCACCACGTCCAGCCGGAACGCGGGCACGTTGTCGGCCAGCAGCTTGCCTTCGCGGTCGTAGATCAGTCCGCGCGGTGGTGCCAGATGCGTCAGGCGCACGCGGTTGGCCTTGGCGCGCGTCGAATACTCGGCGTGTTCGTACACCTGCAGGTAGACGAAGCGCCCGGCCACGACCATCACCAGCGCCAACATGATCGCGAAGCCAGCCAGCGCGCGCCGTCCGAAACGCGCGCGCCGCTCGCGTTCGTCCTTCAACTCGCCGCGGCCGTTCATGTCGACTTCGCGCCTTTGCCGCGCACGCGCGTGTTGACGTCATCCAGCAGCAGGAACACGAACGGCCAGATCGCCGCGCCCACTGCCGGCGCCAGCCACGACAGCACGGGCATCGCCGGATCTCCCGCGAAGGCGCGGATCAACGCCTGCAGCACGTGGTTGTTGAGCAGCAACAGGAACACCGCCAGCGATTGCTGCCACATCGGGAAGAAACGCAGGCGCGAACGGAAACGCAAGGCGATGAACACCAGCACCGCCAGGCGCAGGGCCTGGTCGCCGAGCAGCGCGCCGTTCAAGAGATCGGCGGCGAGGCCGACGCAGAACGCCAGCCCGATGCTGACGCGATCGGTGGACTCCAGCGACCAATAGATCAACACCAGCGCCAGCCAGTACGGCTTCAGCGGCTGGATCAGTGCGGGCAGCGGCATCAGCATCAGTAGCAGCGCCAGCGCGATGCCGATCCAGAACGCCGAGCCTTGCGCGTGCAGGCGGTTCATGGCGTGGTTCCGGAGGTTGCCGCCGGTTGGGCGCGCGCCGGCTTCTGCGCCGCCGTGGCGGGCGCCAGCGACGAAGGCGGACCGACCTCCGGCGCCGGTGCCGGTGGCCCGACCGGATCCGGCTGGTCGCGCAGCAGCAGCACTTCGCCGCTGCGTTGCAGTTCCGCGGCGGGTTTCACCACGGCTTCGAGGAACATGCCGGAAGGGCCATGCCGAAGTCTGGTGATGGTGCCGACCGGGAAACCGGCGGGGAAGCGTCCGCCCAAGCCCGAAGTGACCCATTGGTCGCCCGGCTTCAGGTCGGATGACAGCGGCAGGTTGGGCACGACCAGTTCATCCGGATCGCCCGTGCCGTGCGCGATGCCGCGCAAGCCGTTGCGCGAGAGCATCACCGGCACCGCGTGGTCGGGATCGATCACCAGCATCGCCACCGACGCGTGCGGCAGGGTTTCGGTGACCTGGCCCATCACGCCGTGCGAATCGATCACCACCTGGCCGACGTGCACGCCCTCGTCGGCGCCGACGTTCAACATCACGTGGTCGCGATTCGGGCCGAGCTGCACGTCGATCAGCCGCGCCAGTTGTGCGTGCATGCCGAGCAGGTGCTGCGTGTCCAACAGTTGCTTCAGGCGTTCGTTCTGGTGCGCCACCGCATCCATGCGGTTGAGCCGCGCTTCCGCGAGCATCAGGGTTTCGCGCAACTGCCGGTTCTCGTCGATCAGCGCGCTGCGCTGCGCGAACGCGGTGCTGGCCTCGTGCACCCAGTCGGCCGGCGCCGCCGCGATCTTGTAGATCGGCACGATCGCTGCCGCCGAGAGATAACGCACCCGATGCAACCAGCCATTGCGATGGTCCAGCACCATCAGGATCGCTGCCAGCGCGAGATAGGCGATCAGGCGCAGCGTGCCCGCGGTTGCGTCCGAGAAGATCGGAGAGGATTCCTTTTGCGGAAGCGCCATGGCTGGGAAGTGAGTCGGCGGCTGCGCCGCCTG
>DATNAW010000083.1:0-2127 GCA_035572335.1 Rhodanobacteraceae bacterium | reverse complement strand
GGCGTGCCGGTGACGGTGCTGGAAAAACACGGCGACTTCCTGCGCGATTTCCGCGGCGACACGGTGCATCCGTCCACGCTTGCGATCCTCGACGAAATCGGGCTGCGCGAACGCTTCGACAGACTGCCGCAGCGCCGCGTCGATCACCTCGCCGGCCTCGTCGCGGGGCGCGAGCAGCAGATCGTCGACTTTCGCGGCCTGAAACCCTACGACTACCTGGCGCTGGTGCCGCAGTGGGATTTCCTGGACATGCTCGCCGACGCCGGGCGCAAGCTGCCGGCGTTCGACCTGCGCATGCGTCACGCCGCGACGGGGTTGATCGAGGAAAACGGCCGCACCCTCGGCGTGCGCGTGAAATCGCCGGATGGCGATTACGACCTGCGCGCGGATCTCGTGGTCGCCTGCGACGGCCGCCATTCCACCTTGCGCGAATCGGCGGGATTCACCGCGCGCGAATACGGCGCACCGATGGACGTGCTGTGGTTCCGCATGCCGCGCAGCGAATCCGATCCGCAGGACACCTTCGGCATCGTCGATCGCGGCCACATGATGGTGTTGCTCAACCGCGACAATGATCGGCCCGGCGGATGCCGGTCCGATCATGCGTCCCAGGGATGGGACGCGCGCGGATCGAGCGGAACGCTCGATCCGTCGAAGCCGAGCCCGGGCGTGTACCGGGCTCGGCGTGTCGAAGCGGCTCAGGATGAGCCGTCTTCGACTGAAGGTTACTGGCAGGTCGCGTTCCTGGTGCCCAAGGGCAGCGACGCCGCGCTGCGCGCGCGTTCGATCGATGCGCTGCGCGAAACCGTGGCCCAACTCGCGCCGTTCCTGGCCGATCGCAAGGACGCCATCGAAGCGTGGGACAAGGTGAGCACGCTGGAAGTGCAGGTCGATCGGCTCGAACGCTGGCACAAGCCCGGCCTGCTGCTGATCGGCGACGCCGCGCATGCGATGTCGCCGATCGGCGGCGTCGGCATCAACCTCGCGATCCAGGACGCGGTGGCCGCCGCGAATGCGCTGGCGCAGCCGCTGCTCGGAAGTGATGACATCGACGAATCGTTGCTCGCCTCGATCCAGCAACGTCGCGAATGGCCGGTGAAGGTCGTGCAGCGCGTGCAGATACTGATGCAGAAACAACTGATCTCGCGCGTGCTGGAGGAAGCCGGCAAACCGCCGCGCCTGCCATGGCCGATGCGCTTCCTGCTCGGCTTCCGCGCGGTGCGGCACATTCCCGCGCGCCTGTTCGGTTACGGCCTGCGGCAGGAACACGTGCACACGCCGGCTGCCGGGAAGGTTTAGTTTTCGTCGTCATTCCGGCGCAAGCCGGACTGCGAAGGCAGGATGCCGTAGCGAACATCGGCGCAGCCGATGGCCCGAAGGGTGAGCCGCAGGATGCGGCGAGTAACCCCGCGACTTTCACGCAACGAACAAATGCAAAGACACCAGGTTCCGGCTTGCGCCGGAATGACGAAATGGGGTGATCGGGGTTCCAACCGTGCCCGCCGATATCCACGAACCCATGAAAAAGCCCGGCGCTTGCGCGCCGGGCCATGTTGCGCGACAACCCATCAATGGTGGTGATCGTTGTCACCGTGGTGATGATTGTCCCAGCCATTGTGGCGTCCGTTGTCGTGGTGACCGTTCGAGTGTGGATCATGGTCCCAATGGGCGCGCTCCATTTGCCAGCGGTCGCCGTGATGCACCCAGTGCGGACGGTAATAGACGTAGCCCGGACGATTGCGGTGCCACGATCCGACCACCCACACATAGCGTCCGCCGTTCCAGTTCCAGTAGCCCGGCGCCCAGACGTAGCCCGGTCGCGGCGCGGGCACCACTTCATAGCGCGGCGGTGGCGGCGGTGTGCCGACGCTGAAGCTCAGGCTCACCTGCGCCGACGCGGGTGGCGTGAAGGTCGCGGTGGCGCCGCCGGCAATGACAAGCGCGGCAAGCAATGCAAGTTTCGGTGTGTGCACGATGCACCTCCTGGTGACGGCCCGAAATGGCCTCACCCCGAGAGTAACCACGGATTGCGCGACCGTGCCGGTTTCACCGGTCATTCATTCAGACGGCATCGGGGGTTCCGTTCAGCACGCGTTAGAATGAGGCAATGAGCCAGACCGCCATCGA
>DATNAW010000082.1:0-10727 GCA_035572335.1 Rhodanobacteraceae bacterium | reverse complement strand
GTCCGCCACTCGCCATCAAGGTGTATTGCTACACCTCATGCTGCCGTTCGACTTGCATGTGTTAGGCATGCCGCCAGCGTTCAATCTGAGCCAGGATCAAACTCTTCACTTAAGGTTTCGACAACCCGAAGGCTGTCTATTCTGAGTAGAGTCCGAACCCTGAACTGCAATTCATCGCTGAATCACTAAGGTTCAAAGGTTTGGACGTCTTGCATCGATGAACTTTCGTCCACCTGCAAGCCGCCCACACAAGTCACCTGTGCACACTGTCAAGGAACTTTGCGGTGCGTCACCTTGCGGTTTCGCGTCACGGACATTTCGTCACGTGAGCCGCCCATTGTAGCCAGGTTTTCGGGGCTGTCAACAACTTTCGAGAAAGTTTTTGCAGACCGGAAACCGCCCTTGCGACGCTGCGCGCCACGCGGGCCGACAAGAATAGCGTGATCGATTCCGCTTTGGAAGTGGTTGCGCGCAAAGCCGCGCTACACTGCGGTTTTGGCCCACTCCAAGGCGAACCGATGCGAACCTTTTCCCTGCTTGGCGTACCGCTCTTCGCTGCAGCGCTGGCGTGTCCCGCCTGTGCCGCACAACCGGTGGCCCACACTACGCCCACCGCGACGCTGGAAGGACACGCTTTCACGGTGGAAATCGCGACCACGCCGGCCGAGCAAGAACACGGCTTGATGGATCGCACGTCGATGCCGCCTGAGCACGGCATGCTGTTCGTGTTCCCGGACTCGCAGCCACGCACGTTCTGGATGAAGAACACGCTGATCCCGCTGGACATCCTGTTCTTCGACGCGGATCGCCACCTCGTGACCATCCAGGCCGACGCGCAACCGTGCAAGGCCGATCCGTGCCAGCTTTATCCCAGCAATGAGTCCGCGCGTTACGTGCTGGAACTCAATGCCGGCACGGCGGCGAAGCTGGGCGCGCGCAAGGGCGACGTGATCACGTTCTCCGGGATGCCTTCCGGAACCCAGTGAAAGATGCCGTCGGCGTCGTGCATGCAAGTGAAATTCATGGGCAACGGGATGAGCCGGCCCGGAGGCTCGCTGTCGAACCAGCGATCATCGAATGGCACGAATTCCAGCATGCTTGCGTCTCCCCGCCCAGGTGACTCCATGCCAGCACACCGGCATGAACTGGGCATGACGCAATTCGGGCATCGCCGTGGCAGATCAGCCGTCGACTTCGATCATCTCGAAATCGTCCTTGGTGACGCCGCAATCCGGGCACGTCCACGTGTCCGGGATGTCCTCCCAGCGAGTCCCCGGCTCTATGCCTTCTTCCGGAAGGCCGGCCTCCTCGTCGTAGATGAAACCGCACACCACGCACATGAACTTGCGGTAAGTGACGGCGGTTTCGGCTGAAGCATTCATGGCGGCTGACGCAAGGGACGATACCCCGTATTGTCGCAAGTTGCGCGCTGGCATGAAAGCGAACCCTTGACGCAGGTCAACCGATGTCACAGAAGGCTGCAACGACGTGGACAGGCGGAACCCCGCGACGGCTCGGCCAGGGGCTGTACGCCATCACCGAGGGTCCGTGCGCCGACCTCTTGCCCGCCGCGCGCGCGGCGCTGGAAGGCGGCGCGGCGATGTTGCAATACCGTGACAAGACGCGTGACGCCAGGCGCCGATCGCACGAAGCGCATGCGCTGAAAGCGCTGTGCGCGGAATTCGACGTGCCGTTGATCATCAACGACGACGTGGAACTCGTGCGCGCGAGCCGGGCCGCGGGCGTGCACCTCGGCGAAGACGACCCGACCATCGCCGATGCGCGCATGGCTCTGGGCCGCGGCGCGATCATCGGCGTGTCCTGCTACGACTCGTTGCAGCGGGCGCGCGCCGCGGCCGCGGCGGGTGCCGATTACCTGGCGTTCGGTGCCTTCTTTCCGTCGGCCACCAAACCCGGCGCGCACCGCGCCAAGCCCGACTTGTTGCGCGACGCACGCGCATTCGGTTTGCCGCTGGTGGCGATCGGCGGCATCACCCCCGAAAATGGCGGATCGCTGGTCGCGGCTGGCGCCGATTTCCTGGCCGCGATTTCGGCGCTGTTCGGCGCGCGGGACGTGCGTGCCGCCGCAAGCGACTTCGCGGCATTGTTCCAAACCCGAGGCAAGGCATGACCACCAATCACGAACTTTTCCAGCACGCCCAGCGCGTGCTGCCCGGAGGCGTCGATTCGCCGGTACGCGCGTTCAAGTCGGTCGGCGGCGAACCGTTCATCGTCGCGCGCGCGGACGGGCCGTACCTGTGGGATGTTGAAGACAAGCGTTACATCGACTACGTCGGCTCGTGGGGCCCGATGATCGCCGGCCACAACCATTCGCACGTACGTGAAGCGGTCGAACGGGCGGTGCGTGATGGATTGTCGTTCGGCGCGCCATGTCCCGCCGAAGCGGAACTGGCCGACGCGATCCATGCGCTGATGCCGTCGATCGAAATGGTCCGCTTCGTCAACTCCGGAACCGAGGCCACGATGTCGGCGTTGCGCCTCGCGCGCGGCGCAACGGGACGCGACCGTTTCGTGAAATTCGAGGGCTGTTACCACGGACACGGCGACTCGTTCCTGGTGAAAGCCGGCTCGGGCGCGTTGACGCTGGGCGTGCCTGATTCCCCCGGCGTGCCGAAGGCCCTGGCCGATCTCACCATCACGCTGCCGTACAACGACATCGATGCCGTACGCGCGCTGTTCGACACGATGGGCAAGACGATCGCGGGCATGATCGTCGAACCGATCGCCGGCAACATGAATTGCGTGCCGCCGCGGCCGGGTTTCCTGCAAACGCTGCGCGAGCTGTGCACGCGCGACGGCGCGCTGCTGATCTTCGACGAAGTAATGACCGGATTCCGCCTGGCGGCCGGCGGCGCGCAGTCGCTGTATGCCATCACGCCCGACCTCACCACGCTCGGCAAGATCATCGGCGGCGGCATGCCGGTGGGCGCGTACGGCGGTCGCCGCGACTTGATGGAACAGATCGCCCCGGCCGGACCGATCTACCAGGCCGGCACGCTATCGGGGAATCCGGTGGCGATGGCGGCAGGACTTGCGATGCTGGACCTGGTATGCGAACCCGGTTTCCACGAACGCCTGTCGCTCAAGACGCAGGCGCTCACCGATGGCTTGCTCGCGGCGGCGCGCGAAGCCGGCGTGCCGTTTTCGGCCAATCGCGTGGGCGGGATGTTCGGGATCTTCTTCAGCGGGGAGAAAGTCGAAACCTTCGCGCAAGCCATGGCGTGCGATCGCGAAGCCTTCAACCGCTTCTTCCACGCGATGCTGGAACGCGGCGTGTATTTCGCGCCCAGCGCATTCGAGGCCGGTTTCATGTCGACAGCGCATGACGATGACGTGATCGCCGAAACGCTCGAAGCCGCGCGCGCCGCCTTCACGATGGTTGCACGCGGCTGATCGCGGATCACCACGATCCGGTATTCGGCATCGACGTCCACGGTTCGGCGGGCGGCAACGCCCCGCCCGCCTGCAGCAACTCGATCGAGATCAAATCCGGCGAGCGCACGAACGCCATGTGCCCGTCCCGCGGCGGACGATTGATCGCGACGCCCATCGCCTGCAGACGCGCGCAGGTCGCATAGATGTCGTCCACGCGGAAGGCGAGGTGCCCGAAGTTGCGCGAGGAGCCGTAATCCTCGCCGGCATCCCAGTTATACGTCAACTCGATCTCGGCTTCGGGGCTGTCCGGCGCGGACAGGAACACCAGCGTGTACTTGCCCTGCGGCACTTCCTTGCGGCGCACCTCCCGCAGCCCCAAGCCCTCGCAATAGAAGCGCAGCGAGGCGTCCAGATCGCGCACGCGCACCATGCTGTGCAGGTATTTCATGTCGTCTCCTCGCCGGCATCGACGCGTTCGCCGGTCGTTCCGTTATCTTGGGCGCATCGCTGATCGATGCAAGCCTGGAGACGCAGCATGGCCCGGAAGTTCGACACGTTGGCGGTGCACGCCGGCGCGGAGCCCGACAGGGAAACCGGCGCAGTGGCGCCGCCCCTTCATTTTTCGACCACCTTCGTGCACGCGCCTCCGGGCGAAACCGACGATTTCAGTTACCAGCGCGTCGACAATCCCACCGAGCGCCGGCTCGAAACGGCATTGGCCGCGCTTGAAGGCGGCGAGCGCGCGCTGGCGTATGCGTCGGGCATGGCCGCCGTCGCCGCGGTGCTGGATACGCTGCAACCCGGTCAGCGCGTGGTGGTACCGGAAGATTGCTACGTCGGCACGCGCGGCTACGTCACCGAAGTGCTGCCGGAGCGCGGCGTCGAAGTGGTCACGGTAGACACCTCCGATCTCGACGCGGTCCGCGCCACCTGCAAACCCGGTGTTGCGCTGCTATGGGCCGAATCGCCTTCCAATCCGCGGCTGCGCATCAGCGATCTCGTCGAGCTGGCGAAAATCGCGCACGCCGGTGGCGGGCGCTTCGCGTGCGACAACACGTTCGCGACACCGGTGCTGCAACGCCCGCTGGAACTCGGCGCCGACGTCGTGATGCATTCGACCACCAAGTATTTCGGCGGCCATAGCGACGTGCTGGGCGGCGCCTTGATCTTCGCCAAGAACGACGACTTCGCCGAACGCATTGCTGCACGACGCCTGCTCACGGGTGCGATCCTGGCGCCGTTCAGCGCGTGGCTGACCCTGCGCGGTTGCCGCTCGCTGCCGGCCCGGATGGCGATGCACTGCGCGAACGCGCGCAAGGTGGCTGCGTTTCTCGCCGGGCATCCCGCCATCGAACGCGTGAACTGGCCGGGGCTTGCGGACCATCCCGGCCACGCGATCGCGCGGCGCCAGATGCGTGACTTCGGCGCGATGCTGAGCGTGGAATTGCGCGGCGGTCACGACGCCGCAGTGCGCCTCACCCGGGGCACGAAGATCTTCATCAACGCCACCTCCCTCGGCGGCTGCGAGTCGCTGATCGAGCATCGCGCGTCCGCCGAAGGTGCGCACTCGCACTCACCGCCGGGACTGGTGCGGCTGTCGATCGGACTGGAAGACGCGCAGGACTTGATCGACGATCTCGCCCAGGCGTTGCGCTGAGCACGGCGGGTCGTGAGGATGCGTCAGGACGCCGGCTTCTTCTCGCCGGGTGGCCCGACGTGGAACCGGCACGCCGGCGCGCCATGCAGCATGCAGCGCGTCCGCTGCACGGGGCGCCCCGTCGCGGCGCTCATGAAAGCCAGGTCGAAGCTGCACACGTCGGGGTGTTTCCGCGCGAGCGAGTGGAACACGCAATTCCACGCTTCCACCTGGGTCTGCCCATCGGCGTTGGCGACCTGCGCCTCGTAACCCAGCGCGTCGAGCTGCTCGGCGAGCAATCGCGCCACCTCGTCCGCGTCCGTGGCCGCCGCGGCGATCCGGTCGGCGGCTTCACGGCCGAGCTTCGCACCCATCTCCGACAGCATCGCCTGCACCACGTGGGGGCCTTCATGCGCGTAGAGATACTCGAGCACGCCGCCGGCGATCAACGCGTAATTGCGCGGAAACAATTCACGCCCGGCAGGCAGCAGCACGAAGCACGCGCGCGGCCGGCCGCCGCTGGAAATCGATTCCCCGCGCGCGACGAAGCCCTGCGCCATCAACGCGGTCAGGTGTTGCCTCACCGCGTTGTGGGTGACGCCGATCGCGTGGCAGAGTTCTTCCACGCTCGCGCCCTGCGGCGACAGCAGCAGTTTGCGCAGCAATTTCTGCTGGCTGTCGCCGAGTTGGCGCAGGGCGCTTGCGTGTTTCATCCGCTCAGTGTGCCTTGTTCGGAAATTGCTTGGCGATGCCGCTGGCCAGCACGTCGGCGATCATGTCCATGTGCTGCTGCATTTCCGCCCACGACTTCGCCTGCTGCGCCGCGGGCGCATTCGACATCATCTCTTCGATCTGGGTCTTGTGGTCGCTGACGTGCATCATCAGGGCGCCCTCCAGCGTGGCTTCGGGCCAGTTCGGGTTGGCGCCGGACAGGAACTTCGCCAGCGCGGTGACGTTCCCGGCCAAATCATTCATCGCCTTCTGTTCGCCCGCCGCATCGCCGGCCTTGGTGGCGTCCGTCAGCGCCTTGACGCCGCCCCAGTGACCGGCCAGCAACTTGAGCAGTCCGTCGCCCGCCGCCTTGCCGTAGAAACCGGCGACGGCGTTGGCGATCTGTTTGGCGTTGGCGACCACGGCATCGGCGGCCTTGTTCGCGCCGGCCTTGTTGCCGGCATGCACCGCCAGCGCGTAATCACGCGTGGTCACGATATGGCCATGCCACAACGAACGCATCGCGGCCTGCAGTTGCGGGGCGGCAGGCGCGGACGTGGCGGCTGCGGCAGGCTGGGCCGATGCAGACGGCGCCGCGGCCGCAAAGGCCAGTCCGAACGCCAGTGCACAGATGATCGAAAACGGTTTCATGCGGGTCTCCTGGGATACGTCGCCCGTTGCGACCCGCCCATCGTCGGCCTTTACCGCACATAGTAAAGGCAGGTATGTGTAAACCCTGTAACAGCACGATGCAACGAAGCGGCTGCTGTTGAAGTCAGCAATCAATCCTTCTGGAAACGCGGCATCGCGTCGCGCAGCACGGCGAGCCGTTCCAGGGGATCGGTGACTTCCAGCAAGTGCTGGCGCTCGGCGTTGCCCAAGGGCAGCAGCTCCGCCAACCGGAAGCCCACCCAGCTGGCGTCGTCGTAGCGTTCGCGCGGGCCGTTGCGCCAGGACAAACCGGCCTGCTCGGCCAGGCGTTCGAGGATCGCGGGCAACAGGGCGAACTCGACGGGGATCGGAATCGCGGGTTCGTCCGGCCAGTGGCGCACTTCGCCGGTCACCAGGCCATTGCCGCGGATGCGCGACTTCTGCACGTGGAAGCGCGTGCAGCCGGTGACGCTGATGCCCAACAGCCCGTCGGGCAGTGTGTCGAAGTCCACGATGCGCGCCAGCGTGCCGACCGCGGCGGGCAGCGCGGGTTCGCCGGCCTCTTGTCCGTCCATGATCAGGCACACGCCGAACACGCTATCGCCGCGCGCACACTCGCGTACCATGTCGAGATAGCGCATTTCGAAAATGCGCAGGCCCAGCGTACTGCCGGGGAACAGCACGGCGTTCAGCGGAAACAACGGCAGCTCGCGACGCTTCACTCCCCGAGTCTAACCGTTGTCGAGAAAATATCGTCCCGAATTTGACTCGCGCCATCCATGGCGCTCGCCCTTCGGGCCAGCTTCGCGGTTCACGTGCGCCCCCGCGCGCACGTGTGCCCGACACGCAGGGCAAGCCCGCTAACGGGCACGCAGTGCATCCAGAAACCGCCGCGGCGCGTTCTCGAAGCCGCCATTGGACATGAACACGACGTGATCGCCGGCCCGCGCGTGCGCGCGCAACGTGGTGACGAGTTCCGCCACCGAAGGCGCGGTGACACCGCGGCCCGCCAACGCATCGGTCACGTGGTGCGCTTCCCACGGCAACTCGGGCCACTGCAGCAACACCACGGCATCCGCGTCGGCCAATGAAGGTGCCAGCATCGCCGCGTGCGCACCCGCACGCATGGAGTTGGAGCGCGGCTCCAGCGCGACGAGGATGCGCGCATCGCCGACCTTCGCGCGCAACCCGGCGAGCGTGGTCGCGATGGCGGTCGGGTGGTGCGCGAAGTCGTCGTACACGTGGACGCCATCGACTTCGCCGAGCGATTCCATCCGGCGCTTGACGCTTTCGAAGCTCGCGAACGCAGGTAGCAGCATTTTCGGATCGACACCCGACGCGTGCGCCGCGGACAAGGCCGCCAGCGCGTTCATCACGTTGTGGCGGCCGGTGAGGTTCCAATGGACGTCGCCTATCGATGTGCCCGCGCGCGTGACCGTGAAGGCGGAGCCGTCGGCTTCGAGCATCCGCGCGCGCCAATCGCCCGCGTCGATGCCGAAGGTTTCGACCGGTGTCCAGCAACCCATTGCCAGCACTTCCGCCAGCCGCGCATCCTCGGCATTGACGATCAGCCGGCCGTTGCCGGGCACGGTGCGTACGAGATGATGAAACTGGCGCTGGATCGCGGCGACATCGGGAAAGATGTCGGCGTGATCGTACTCGAGGTTGTTGAGAATCGCGATGCGCGGTCGGTAATGCACGAACTTCGAGCGCTTGTCGAAGAACGCCGTGTCGTATTCGTCCGCCTCGATCACGAACGGCGCCGCGTCGCCTCCCAATCGCGCCGACACTCCGAAATTGCCCGGCACGCCACCAATCAGGAAGCCGGGCGCCAAGCCGGCCTGCTTCTTGGAGGCATGGTCCAGCAAATGCGCGAGCAGACTGGTGGTGGTGGTCTTGCCGTGCGTGCCGGCGACCGCCATCACCTCGCGTCCGCGCAACACGTTCTCGCCCAGCCACTGTGGGCCTGACGTGTAGCGCAAACTCTCGTTCAACATGTACTCGACCGACGGATTGCCGCGCGACAGTGCGTTGCCCACCACCACCGCGTCGGGCGCGGGTTGCAAGTGGTCAGCCGACCAGCCTTCCTGCAACGCTATGCCCAGCGCGCGCAACTGGTCGCTCATCGGCGGATACACGTTCGCGTCCGAACCTTCCACTTCGATGTCCAGCTCGCGCGCCAGCGCCGCGATGCCGCCCATGAAGGTGCCGCAGATGCCGAGGATGTGGATGCGCATCAGACCACGCCCGTTGCAGACGCCACCAGGCTGGCGACGAACCAGTCGACCAGGAACAGCAGCAGGAACACCAGCACCGCGCCGGCGACGGGAAGTTCCAGCGCACGGCGCACGATGCCGACCAGCACGCAGAACTGCCAGATGACCAATGCGACCACGCCGAGGCTCACCATCGCCTGCACGGGAGTCAACTCGGGCGGCTGGCCTGGATGCTTGAGGACTTCCTCGCTCAGCGCCGCCAAGGAAAATCCGGAGATCACCGCGTCGACGACCACGCCGAACAACAGGTACACCGCAGCCAGCGCGGTCACCGTCTGCACGAAGCGCAGTGACTGGCCGCGGCCACGCAACAACAGGTAGAGCGCGCCGACGAACGCGAGGCCACCGACCAGCAGCGCGCCCGCCACGCCCGGCGCGGCGCCGTTGTACACGTTGAAGCCGAACTGCAACGCACCGCAGCCGACCAGCAGCACGATCAGCAAGGGTGGCGAATACGGCATGTCCTCCGGGCCACGCCGGAAGCGGCAGATGCCCAGCAGGACGGCGAAAAACGAAGGCAGGCTCACGTGCTGGCGGGTACTCGCGCCCGCAGCGCGGCCAGCACGCGATCACCGATCGCCTCGATCGCGCCTACGCCATCGATTTCGGTGAGCAAGCCGCGTTGCGCGTAGAAATCGGCCACCGGCGCGGTCTGCTCGGCGTACACCGCGAGGCGCTTGCGCACCGTTTCGGGATTGTCGTCGGCGCGGTGTTCCTGCTCGAAGCGGATTTCGCAACGCTTGACGATGGCCGCGTCCGGCACGTTCAACTTCACCACCGCATCCAGCGGCTGGCCCACGCGCACGAGCAGTGCGTCGAGCGCATTCGCCTGCGCGAGGTTGCGCGGATAGCCGTCGAGGATGAAGCCGGACTTCGTGTCGGATTGCGCGAGGCGCTCTTCCAGCAAGCCCAGCACGATGTCGTCGGAAACCAGTTGCCCCGCTTCCATCACCGCTTTCGCTTTCAAGCCGAGCGGCGTGCCGGCCTTGACGGCCGCGCGCAGCAAATCGCCCGTCGAGATGTGCGCGATATCGAGATCCACCATCAGCCGCTTGGCCTGGGTGCCCTTGCCCGATCCGGGCGCGCCGAGCAATACGATGCGCATGCCTTTCCTTTCGGCCCGCGGTGTGCGGCGCCTTCATTGCAAATTGACTCGCGAGGGTTACGCTAGCGGCAGTGCAACCACCCCGTCAACGCCACGCCGGACGCCGAGCCGCATGAACGCCACGAAGGGCAAGTTATTGTACGCGCAGTCCGGCGGCGTCACCGCCGTGATCAACGCCAGCGCCGCGGCGGTGATCGAAACCTGCCGCAAGCACAAGGTCACCGCCTATGCCGCGCGCAACGGCATCCTCGGCGCGCTGCGCGAAGACTTGATCGATACGACAAAGGAATCGCCGGCCGCGATCCGCGCGCTGAAACACACACCCGGCGGCGCGTTCGGTTCGTGCCGCGTGAAGCTGAAATCGCTCGAAGACGACCGCGCGCGCTACGAGCGCCTGATCGAAGTGTTCCGGGCGCACGACATCCGCTGGTTCCTCTACAACGGCGGCAACGATTCCGCCGACACCGCGCTGAAGCTGTCGAAACTCGGCAAGGCAATGGGCTACGACATCCGCTGCATCGGCGTGCCGAAAACCGTCGACAATGATCTTGCCGTCACCGATTGCTGTCCCGGTTTCGGTTCGGTCGCCAAATACACCGCGGTTTCATTGCGCGAATGCACGCTGGACGTGATGTCGATGATGGACACCTCGACCAGGGTGTTCGTGATGGAGGTGATGGGCCGCCACGCAGGCTGGATTGCGGCGTCGGCCGGGCTTGCCGGCGAACGCAAGGACGACGCGCCGCACATCATCCTGTTTCCAGAACTCGAATTCGATGAAGGGAAATTCCTCGCGCGTGTCCGCGAAACGGTCGAACGCGTCGGCTGCTGCGTGGTCGCGGCCAGTGAAGGCATCAAGTACGCCGATGGCAAGTTCGTTGCCGACGCGCACGCCGGCACCGACGCCTTCGGCCACACGCAACTGGGCGGCGTCGCGCCGGCGCTGGCTGGC
>DATNAW010000081.1:0-7244 GCA_035572335.1 Rhodanobacteraceae bacterium | reverse complement strand
CATAGAAGAACAGGGCAGCACTGCCCGCCAGCAACAGCACGAACAGCATGGCGAGCGGAATACCGGGCAACGAGGAAGCCTTGGTTTCGTTCATGGGGATTCTCCCGAGTGGTGGCATGAAGATGTCACTTTGATATCTATCAGGCAAGCGGAAACGATGCGGCCTGCGCGAGGCGGGCCGGGGCAGGGCTGGGCGTGGAGGCTTCGATCCGCCGCAGTCGCGGGCCGGTGGAAGCATGTGCTTCAGGCTATCGTTGCGCTGGAAGAAGTGATGCCCCAGCACCGCCAGCGCATGCCCCGCAGCAGATACATCAAGATGTTGCCGCAGGTTTTGGGGATGTTTTCGAGTTGATGCGGGGAAGCGGCCACGATCCCGAACCGCGGCGTCGCGGACGTTCCCGTCGCAGCCGGAATTCGCCGCTTCAGTGATTCTGCCGGGCGGGCTTGCGCAAGGTTTCCTGCGACGACACCGCGCGCCAGCGGCCGTCGATTCGCGAAAAGACGTCCGTGAACGCGACGTCGACCGACCAGCCCTGCGTGCCGGAATGCATGTGGTTGATGCCGGTGGCGATCGCGGTATCGTCCCACACGCGGACGCGCATTCCCGTGACGTGTTCGCCCATGTCTTTCGCGGTGGTTCCGGCGAGCAGGGCGGCCTTGTTCCGCAGATGGCCCTGCCAATCGGTATCCACGTAATCATCGGCGAGGATGCCGTCGAGCGCGCGGCGATCGCCGCCAGGCGACACGGCGGCCAGCCAGCGCTGCTCGAGTCGCGCAACGGCGGCGCCATCCGTCGCGGTGGATGTGGCAGCGGTTTGCGGGAATGCAGGCGTTGCGCACGCAATTATCGCGAACGCGGCCACGGCAGTGAACGTCAGCCGCCCGTTCACGATGGCGCCCGTTCTCCGAGCGTGCGCCAGCCGTCCGCGCCGAGGATCTGCAAGCCGCGGAAGCGCGCCTTGTAGCCCATCTTGGGATGGCCTTCGATCCAGTAACCGAGGTAGAGATGCGGCAACCCGCGCGCGCGCGTCAGTTCGATCTGGCGCAGGATCGCGTACGTGCCGAGCCCGCGCCGCGGCAATTCGGGTTCGAAAAACGTGTACACCGCCGACAACCCGGTGTCGCACACGTCGGTCACTGCCACCGCCACCAGTTGTCCGGCGAGACGGAATTCGAGGAACACCGTCGGGCTCCACGGCGAGGCGAGGAAGTGCGAGAAATCCTCGTCGCTCGCATCGTCCATGCCGCCGCCCGGATGGCGCGCGCGCAGGTAACGCGCGTAGAGATCGTGCCGCTCATCGGTCAGGCCGGGCTCGCATTCGGAAAGTTCGAGCTCGGCGTTGAGCGCCACGCAGCGGCGCAGGCTGCGATCAGGTGCGAACGCGGCGACGTCGATGCGGCAGGGCTCGCAGGCGTGGCAGCGCGGACAATGCGGATGGTAGACGTGGCCGCCGGCGCGGCGGAAACCGCGCGCCAGCGAAAGCGCATACAGCTTGGAAAGGTTTGGCGCGGCCGGATCCAGCACCAGGTTCTGCGCGGTGCGTGCCGGGAAGTAGCCGCAGGCGTGCGGCAGGGTCTGGAACAGGCGGACGCGTTCGCTGCGCAAGGTCATCGCGGCATCACCAGACGGAAATCAGTTTCGCTCCGTAAATCGCGACGGCGATGACCACGGCGATCAGCACGGCGGTGCGCACGCGTGCGGCGATGCGCACCGGGTTGCGTCCGCCGTTTTGCTCGAAGCGGTAGTTGGCCAGTTCTTCGGCGTAGCGCGTCGCCGGTTCGATGCCGATGTCGCGCATCAGCTGTCGCGCGCGGGTGTGGTCGTTCGCGTGCTTCACCCACACCGAGGGCCAGTCTTCACTCGCGCCGGGCCGCGCGTAAGAGAACCGTGAGTAGTTGCCATCGTACGCTCGACGGTTGGTCACCTTGGTGGCGATGCCATGCTCGGCCATCACCGCGACCAGGCGCTCGACGTTTTCGATCCGGGGCGAAGAATAAATGCGGCGCATGGAGGAAGTTTACGACAGCCGCGGAGGGTTGCAACGCAAGGTTTCGTTAGGAATTCCTGAAGGATTCGCGGTCGCAGGACCGCGACGGCGATCAGCCGTTGCGCAAACGCAGCAAGCCTTCCTGCGCCGTGGACGCCACCAGCTTTCCGGACAAATCGAACATCTGCCCGCGTACCAGTCCGCGCGCGCCTTGCGCGGTCGGGCTTTCGCAGGCGTACAGCAGCCAGTCATCGACCCGGAACGGCCGATGGAACCACAAGGCGTGGTCCAGGCTCGCCATCTGCAGGTTGGGCGTCAGGTAGGAAACGCCGTGCGGCAGCAGTGCGGTACCGATCAGGTGGTAGTCGGACGCGTACGCCAGCAGCGCACGATGCTGCGCGGGCGTCGCATCGATTTTCTGCGCCAGCCGGAACCAGATGTGCTGGTAAGGCGGACGCTTGGCCGGGCGCAATTCGTCGCGCGGCCACACGAAACGGTATTCGAACGGCCCGTTGGTGGACAGCCAGCGCTGCAATTTCGGCGGCAGCTTGGCGAGCTCGGCTTCCGGGAGCGACCGGGCCGGATCGAGATCGTCGGGTTTCGGCACCTCGGGCATGGTCGCCTGGTGCTCGAAACCGGGCTCGTCCACCTGGAATGACACCGCGCAATTCAGGATCGGCTGGCCATGCTGGATCGCCTCGACGCGGCGCACGGAAAAACTGTGTCCGTCGCGGGCACGATCGACGTGGTAGACGATCGGTGCCTCGACGTCGCCCGCGCGCAGGAAATACGCATGCAGCGAGTGCGCGGGCCGCGTGGCATCGACCGTCTGCTGCGCCGCCGAAAGCGCCTGGCCGAGCACCTGGCCGCCGAACACGTAGCGGGTGCCGATGTCGCGGCTCTGGCCGCGGAACAGGTTGTCTTCCAGGCGTTCGAGCTTCAGCAGTTCGACCAGTTCGGCGACGTGCGGTTGGGTCATGGCGAAAAGACGCGCGCAAAAAAGACGCGGAATTATAGCGGTGCGGATTGCATGGCTTCGGATCGGCTGGTGACGAGTCCGACAGCGGCAAGTGACGCCAGGAAGTCCTCCGCATCGAACGCCTGGCCCGCAGCGAGCGCCCCGCAGCCGCGCACGTGACCATCAAGAATGCGTTGCAACGCTTCGACGAGCAGCGGTGCGGTGATGGCGTAGATGTCGCGCCCGCGTGCGCTGACGCGCGTGTCGCGACCGCCGCGGCGCACCCGTGCCTCGACCACGAATTGCTGCGCGGAACGCCCACTGTCGTCCGCCGCTACCGGTGCTGGCGTCGCGGGATCGCCCAGATCGTGCAGCGGCGCCAGGTTTATCCACGAATGCAGGTTGCGGCACGCGACATGGTGCGGCACCAGCACCGCCTCCGACAGCGTCAGCAGCACGCTTTCCTGCCGCCCGAATGGTGGCGGAAATTCCATTTCGCGCGTGGGCGCCGGGTCAGGCACGGTGCGAACCTGATCGTGTTCGATGTGGATGCGTGCATGGTGGTTGCGCTCGCCGGTGATGCGCGTGCCGCGCGTCGGGTGCCAGCCGTCGAGCGCAACGGCGATATCCACCGCGTCCGCATCGCTGGCGCCGCCAAGCGCGGCCGTAACCAGCAGATCGGCGAGGCCGCCATAGAACGCCATCGCCGGTATCACGGTTACGCCCACGGCACGCGCTTCGGCCTCGCGGGCGAGCGTGCTTGCCACGGCATGCTGTTCCGCCGCGACATCGAGATAGTGGATGCGCGCACGCAGCGCGGCATCGAGTACCGGCGCCGCGGTGTCGAGGAACGGGCCGGCGCAGTGCATAACCGCCGCGGTGCCGGTGAAGGCCGCAGCCAGCGCTGCCGGATCATCGACGGCGGCTACGCGGGTTTCGACGCCAACGGACGCCGCCAGTGCGCCCAGCTTCCCCGCGTCGCGGCCGCAGGCAATCGGAATGAAACCACGGCGGCGCAGTTCCGCCACCACGAAGCGGCCGGTGTGGCCGTAGGCGCCATAGACCGCGATGCGGCGGGAAGGATGCGCGGTCACTCGATTTCCCTCCGGCGAGCGCGCCGGGCAGGCCCGGCGCGCTCGTGTGCAGCCGATGACGGTGCAGCGCCGCTCACGCCTGCGCTTCCGCGTCGCGCAGTTTCTGTGCGCATTCCTCGCAGCAGACTTCGACGGTGCGGCCGCCGATTGTGACCTTGATGGCGTTGCCGTGGAGTGGGTAATCGCAAACGGCGCAGGTGGCTTCTTTCGTTTCCATGGTGGTTCTCGGTGATGCCCAAAATCGGGCACGCACATGGAACCACCGGGTGGATTCGACGGCTGTCAGGAAATTTAGCGATTCACGCCGACCTGGCCAGCGCGGCCTCGCGAAATTCGCTGGGCGTGCGGCCGTAGGCTTGGCGGAACGCGGCGCTGAAATGACTGTGGCTGGAGAAGCCGAGGTCCAGCGCCAGCGCGGCGACGTCTTCGCAATCGGCGATAAGGTCCAGTGCGCGCGCCAGCCGCAGCCGCAGGTGATAACGGTAAAGCGGCAGGCCTTCGACCTGCTTGAAAGCCTGCGTGAGATAGACCGGCGAGCCGCCGACTTCCGATGCGATTTCCGCCAGTGTCCAGCGGCGGGTGAGATCGCTGGCCAGCAGCAGTTTGGCACGGTCGACCAATCGCTGGCGTGCGCGGGTCGAACCGGCTGCATGGGTGGTGCGCGGGCCGAGGCTGCGGCAGATCAGGGTCAAGGCCAGGCTTTCGGCTTCCAGCGGTTCGATGGCGCCGCTGCGCAAGCTGTGGCGAAGCAGCGCCACCAGCACCTGCGCGCGCTCGTCGATGCGCAGCGACTGGTTGCGGAACATCGGCGCATCGCGACGCTGCAGCAGCGCGGCCGGCGCGAGTTCGCGAAGCAGCGGCTGCGAGATCGAAAGCGACAAACAGGCGTCGCCGCCCGTTGCCGGATGACTGACCTGGTAACCCTCGCCGCCATTGAAGAACAGCACGTGGTTGGCATCAGCCACCGACTGCGTGCTGCCGACGTGGCGCATGAACAGGCCACGGTAGGGGAACACCAGGTGCGTGGCCGCCGAACATTCCTCGGCGCTGCGATGGCGGCACTCGCCGCGGCAATGCACGTCGTGCGCCGTGACGGTGGTCGATTGCAGCAGCGGCTGGACGACGAACTCCGGCATGGCGAAGATGGCCTGGCGCCGATGCAGTCTAGCGCAGCCGTTGCAGGCTGCATGCGGCCACCACGCGCTGCCACGGGAACAGCAGGCCGGGATCGAGCTTGCGCCGGACTTGTTTCGCAGGATCATCGCTGGCAGCGACGGTGGCGGTGTCGAGGTCTTCGTGGCCGGCGATGGCGCGAAGGTTCGGCAACGTATTGCGCAGATGCGCGATCAACGCCAGCAACGCGTCGATCTGCGCTGCTGAATACGACTCGCTCATCGTTTGATGGCGCGAATCCAGCCAGTCCGGATAGCGGCCGCTGTTGACCAGTTCGATGCCGACGGAATGTTCGTTGTGCCCACGCACGTGGTGCGCGACACGCTCGTCGGGCACGTAACGATAGATGCTGCCATCGCGATCGACGTAGTAATGCCCGCTGTTGCCGGTACCGCTCGCGTGCACGATGCGCTCGCCGTACTCGCGCGCGGTCGCGAGGTCAGGCAATTCCGTGCAGTGGATGACCACGAGGTCTACATCGTCCAGCGCACGCGCTTGCAGCCGGTTGGCATAGGGCAAGCGTTCGTCGCGAATCCTCAATGACGTTTGCATTGCGAGAGTGTTGCATGAAAACGGCGCGGGAAAGCGGGTTGGCCTGTTACGCTTTTCCATCCACGGATCATCGCCCAGTCCATGCGCGGCCACGTCATTCTTTCCCACGGTTCCGACAGCGGGCCCGAAGCCACCAAGGTCAGCGCGCTGGCGCGCGTGGCCGAAGCGTCGGGCTGGACCACGTTCAAACCCGATTACCGCGAGGAAGACAAGCTCGGCTACGCGGGATGCGTGCCGATGCGCGTCGCGCGCCTGGTCGATGCGATGCAAGGGCAGCCGCGTCCGCTGGTGCTGGCAGGTTCCAGCATGGGCGCGTTCGTTTCGGGGCTGGCCTCGTTGCGCGCGCCCTGCGAAGGCTTGTTCCTGGTCGCGCTGCCCGTCGACATTCCCGGATGCCCGCAACCTTTCGATGTGGCGTCCGGCGTGACGGGCATGCTGGCGCACGGCTATCGCGACGAACTGTGTCCGGTCGACGCGGCGGTGGCGTTCACCCGCGTACGCGGCATGCCCGCGTTGCTGCTGGACGACGACCATCGCCTCGGCAACCACGTCGACGTGCTGGAGCGGCAGTTCGAATTGTTCCTGCGCTCCCTCGCGGATTGATCGATGGCCACATTCTTCGCCACCTGCCCGAAGGGCCTTGAATACCTGCTGCGCGACGAACTGGCCGCGCTGGGCACCGAGGCTCGCGAGGCGCTGGCCGGCGTCCGCTTCGAAGGCGACCTCGCAAGCGCGTATCGCGCCTGCCTGGAATCGCGCCTCGCCAGCCGCATCCTCATGCCGCTCGCCGAATTCGATGCGCCCGATGCCGGCGCGCTGTACGCGGGCGTGCAGGTGGTCGACTGGTCGCAACATATCGCGCCGGATGCCACGCTCGCGATTGACGCCACCGGCAGCAGCGGTTCGATCAGGCATTCCGGTTTCGCCGCGCAGAAGGTGAAGGACGCGATCGCGGACCAGTGCCGCGAACGCGACGGTACGCGCCCGACGATTCAGCCGGATCGGCCGGACGTGCGCCTGAACCTGCGCCTGCACAAGGGCCGCGCGACGTTGTCGCTGGACCTTTCCGGCGAACCCTTGCACCGGCGCGGCTGGCGGCGCGAACAGGGCGAGGCACCGCTGAAGGAAAACCTGGCGTGCGCGATGCTGCTGCGCGGCGGCTGGCCGGAACTCTACGAACGCGGCGGCGCGCTGGTCGATCCGATGTGCGGTTCCGGCACCTTGCTGATCGAAGCCGCGTGGATGGTGGCCGGCGTCGCGCCCGCGCTGCAGCGCGACTACTTCGGCTTCCTCGGCTGGCGCGGCCACGACGATGCGCTCTGGCAAGGCTTGCGCGAGGCGGCGCAGGAGCGCGCGCTGGAAGGCCTGCGCGGCTTGCGCACGTGCTTCTTCGGCAGCGACAGCGACCCGCGCATGATCGCGATCGCCACGCACAACCTGCAAAGCGCCGGCGTCGCGGGTTTCGTCACGCTGGACAAG
>DATNAW010000080.1:0-6801 GCA_035572335.1 Rhodanobacteraceae bacterium | reverse complement strand
GCCCCGGTTTGGCGAGATTGAGGCGGCGGCAGCAACCGTTCGCCGCCCAGCCACTGATGGAGGGAAACCACGCATGTTCGAGACTGCACGCAAAATTTCGTTGGCCCTGGGATTTGCCTTGCTCGCACTGCCGGCTGCCTTGGCGCACGCCGGTCCGCCGGACGGTTCGGCCTTCCTGGCGCAGGTACGGCAGGCCACAGCCGCTTACCGGAACATCAACGTCGCCGCACAAGCGGGTTGGGTCGGCCGCGACCCGTTCTGCGTGAGTGGACCCGATCGCGGAGCGATGGGAATACACGTGGCCAATCCGGCGCTGATCGGTGGCAATCAACCCAAGGTAAGCGAGCCCCAGATACTCATCTACGAACCGCAGGCGGACGGGTCAATGGTGCTGGTCGGCGTGGAATACGTCGTGCTCGCCGACCTCTGGGATGCCACGCACCCCACCGGCCCTGCGCCCAGCGTGGGCGGTCAATTCATGCTCAAGTTTCCAGCGCCGAACATGTTCAACATGCCGTCGATCTATGTGTTGCACGCGTGGGCCTGGCGGAACAATCCCGCCGGCAACTTCGCAATGTGGAATCCCAATGTGACTTGCCAGAGGCAGCAGTTGCCGGCTTTCTCATGACAAGCCTTTTCGCACGCGAGCGGACTTCGGAAACCAGGACGGAGGCAATCAGGCGACTCGATTGCCTCCGTTCCATCTGAAAAGCGTCACGCGTGGCTCGGCGGTGCGGGCGGAGGCGGTGGTGCAGGCGGCGTGACGGCCGGCGCCGATGGGGCCGGCGGCACGGGCGGTACCGGGGGCGGAGGCGGTGGCGGCGGCAGGATGTCCCAATCCGCCGGCACCTTCACCGTCAGCGTGACCGGCTTGCCGTGGCGACGCAGCGCGACGGCGACGGACTTGTCATGCGATGCATCGCGCAGCGCACGCGTGGCATCCTCGGGCCGCGCGATGGATTGTCCGCCGACCGCGGTGATCACGTCGCCGGGCTGCAATTCCGGAAACTGTTTGTTGTCGCGCGACAGCACCAGCGCGCCCCGGTCGGTGCCGAAATAACTGCCGAGATCGGGATTCAGCGGCGCAAGGTTCAGGCCGAACCACGGCGCCGAGCGAAGGGCGATCCACGCGTGCTCGCGCGCCTTTCCGGCTGCTTCGCGTGCCGCCGCCGCGCCTTCGCGTGCGGCTTCGCGTGCCACCATCGCGCCTTCACGCGCGGCTTCGGCCTGTGTGCGCGCCACGTCCGCGCCGGCACGTGCGGCTTCGGCGCTCTTCATCGCATCCTCGATGCTTTGCTGGATCTGTTTCTGGAACTCGGGCGAACGTACTTGCGCCGTGGCCTGGTCCGCGGCCAGTTCCGCCTGGCGCGCGATGGCTTGCCAATCGGACGCTTGCAGGCGCTCGGGAGTGACGTGCAGTTCGTGCAGCTTGCCGTCGCGATCGACGGCCAGCGCGATGGGCTTGCCCGCCTGGGCGTGCCAGAGCGCTCTCTCGCCATGGTCGCCGACGGGCTTGCCGTCGATGCGCGTGATCGTGTCGCCGGCCTTGATCCCGGCGCGTTCGGCCGGGCCGCCGGGCGTTACGGCGCCGACCCGCAAACCGTTGCTGGTGCTCATGACGGCCATGCCGAACATGCCGCGGCGGCTGTCGGCGAGATAGTGCAGCGCGGTCGCATTGGCCTCGTCGCCCATTTTCGAGGACAGCGCGGCCATCTGGCGCGCAAGGTCGTTCATGTGCGTTTGCAGCTGCGCCATTTGTTGCTCGGCGGTGGCGTCGCTGGGCGCGGTGGGCGCGGAGGCGGGCGGTGCGGCGAATGCCGCGCCGGCAAGCGGCAACAGCAGGCAGAAGGCGAGTGTTCGTTGCATGACGGTTCTCCAGTCACATGGAAATGAGGTGGTCGCTGTTCGCAGGACGCTGCGTCGCGACGAGGTACGGTTGCAGGTGCAACAGGCCAAGTTGCTGCAACAGCGTGATGCGCTGCTGCCACAGATCGGCCGTGGTCGAGGGATTGCGGGCGGCGGAAAGTTGCAGGTCCACCAGGCCGATGCGGTCCTGCAAGGCCACGGCCTGGGTAAGCTGTCGGCCGTCCAATGGCGCGCCGTCGCGGTCGAGCTTCTGCACCCACGCCTGCCATTGCTGCGAACTCGCCTGCAAGGCGCCGAGGTCGTTTTTCGCCGCCGTCACCGTCGCGGCATGGCTGGATGTTTGCGTCGCGACGGGGATGAGGGCCGGCGGTGCCGCGTGCCGATGGAACTGCGGCCACGCGAACGTGAGCGCGATACCGGCGGCGAACGCGGCCGGCAGCGTGAACCAGACGGCCTTGCGCACGGCGCCGCGGCGCCGCACCCGCGCAGCCATTTCCGGCCACAGGTCGCGGGCCGGCGCGCCGGCGGGCAGCGCGCGCAGCGCCGCGCCCAGCGACGTTTCGTCCGGGTCGCGGGGATCGTCTTTCCGGGGGTCATACTTCATGGGGTCGTGGTCGAGCCGATCGTGCATGGCGTAACCTCCACTTGCAGTTGCGGTTGCAGCAATTCGCGCATTCGCTTGGTGGCGCGCGCGAGCTGGGATTTCGAAAAGCTCACCGAGCGTCCGAACTGCTCGGCGATTTCAACGTGGTTGTAGCCTTCGACGTGGTACAGCCACAGCACCGCACGCGCCGCATCGGGCAGGCGGTGCAGCGCGCGTTCCAGCGTGGCGGCGTCGGCATGCATCCATGGCGCCGGTGATTCGTCGACGGCGAGCGTGTCGTCGAAGACCTCGATGACGTGCAGCCGATCGTGGCGCAACTGCATCAGCGCCTCGTTCACCACCAGCTTGCGCAGCCATGCCGCGAACGGCGCCTCGCCGCGGTACTGGCGGGCGCGCTCGAAGGCTTTCAGCATCGCGTCCTGCAGCACTTCCTGCGCGACGTCGGCGCGGCCGGTGAGGCGCAGCGCCAGCGTCCATGCCGCGCGTTCGAAGCGCCGGTAGATCAGTTCGAAAGCAGCCAACTCGCCGCGCTGCAGGCGGGCGACCAGGTCGGGTTCGACGGTTTGCTGGAAATTCGTCGGCGTGTCCACGTTACAAGGATGCACCAGCAGGCCAAATGGTCGCAGTGCCTGTTGGATCGGTCTGTCATAATCGCCGCATGGAAGAATCCCGCGTCGTCGACGCCGCCGAAAGCCCCGCCGAGCAAGCCGTCGAAGCCAGCGTGCGGCCGCGTACGCTGGCCGAGTACGTCGGCCAGGCGTCGATGCGCGAGCAACTGTCGTTGTCCATCGAAGCGGCGCGCAAGCGCGGCGACGCGCTGGACCACGTGCTGGTGTTCGGTCCGCCCGGCCTCGGCAAGACCACGATTTCGCACGTGATCGCGAACGAACTTGGCGTGAACCTGCGCAGCACGTCCGGCCCGGTGCTGGAGCGCGCGGGCGACCTCGCCGCACTGCTCACCAACCTGCAGCCACGCGACGTGCTCTTCATCGACGAAATCCATCGGCTGTCGCCGGTGGTCGAGGAAGTGCTGTATCCGGCGCTGGAGGATTTCCAGATCGACATCATGCTGGGCGAAGGCCCGGCCGCGCGCTCGATCAAGCTGGACCTGCCGCGCTTCACGCTGGTCGGTGCCACCACGCGCGCCGGCATGCTGACCTCGCCGCTGCGCGATCGCTTCGGCATCGTGCACCGTCTCGAGTTCTATACGCCCGGCGAACTCGCGTCGATCGTCGCGCGCTCGGCGCGCATCCTCGACATCGCCTGCGACGAAGAAGGCGCCGCGGAAATCGCACGGCGTTCGCGGGGCACGCCGCGCATCGCCAACCGACTGCTGCGGCGCGTGCGCGATTACGCCGAGGTGCGCGCGCACGGGCGGATCACCCGCGACGCGGCGTCGGCGGCGCTGGAAATGTTGCAAGTCGATGCCGGCGGCTACGACGAACTCGATCGCCGGCTGCTGCGCCTGATCCTCGAACAATTCGACGGCGGCCCGGTGGGCGTGGAATCACTGGCCGCGGCGTTGGCCGAGGATCGCGACACCATCGAGGACGTGCTGGAACCGTACCTGATCCAGCAAGGCCTGCTGGCGCGCACCGCGCGCGGGCGCATCGCTACCGCGAAGGCGTGGCGGCATTTCGGTTTGAAGCCGCCGCGCGGCGAAATGAACCTGTTCGAGCAGCAGGAGTCATAGATGGTCGACGTGACCGGTCATGCTCGAGGGAATCAGGCTCAACGGGCGTTCAGGTGGCGGACAAGGGTCTACTGGGAAGATACCGATGCGGGCGGCGTGGTGTATCACGCGGGTTATTTGCGTTTTCTCGAACGTGCGCGCAGCGAGTGGATGCGCACGGCGGCGATCGGCCAGGATGCGCTGCGCCAGTCGCACGGGATCGTGTTCGTGGTGCGCGAGTTGAGCATCGCCTATGACAAGCCGGCCCGACTGGATGACGAACTCGATTCGACCGTTTGCGTCGAACGCCTGCGTGCGGCCAGCATCGATTTCGCGCAGGCCATCACGCGCGTCACGGACGGCGCCACGCTGGCGCGCGCGAAGGTCCGGGTGGCCTGCATCGACGCCGACAGTTTCGTGCCCTGCCGGATTCCGCAAGACATTGCCGTTTTGATTGAAGGAAACAGACAAGAATGAACGGTTCCATCAACATCCTCGATCTGGTCATCCACGCGAGCTGGCCGGTCATCATCGTGCTGGCCATCCTGGTCGTGTTTTCCTTCACGTCGTGGGTGATCATCTTCCGCAAGAAGATGATGCTGGATGCCGCGACCCGCGGCGCCGACGAGTTCGAGGAGCGCTTCTGGTCGGGCGTGGACCTGGCTGCGCTGTTCCGCGAAGTCAGCAGCCGCGCGGGCGAGGCGGGCGGTCTGGCGTCGGTGTTCGAATCCGGCTTCCGCGAATTTGTGCGCCAGCGCCAGCGCGGCGGCGAGGACCGGCGCGCGGTGCTGGAATCGTCCGAACGCGCGATGCGCGTGGCCGCCACCCGCGAAGTGGAAAAGCTGGAGCGCAACCTCGAATACCTTGCCAACGTCGGGTCGATCAGCACCTACGTCGGCCTGTTCGGCACGGTGTGGGGCATCATGATCGCGTTCCAGGGCCTCGGCACCATGAAGCAGGCCACCATTGCCACCGTCGCGCCGGGCATTTCCGAAGCGCTGGTGGCCACCGCGATGGGCCTGGTCGCGGCGATTCCCGCGGTGTGGGCCTACAACCGTTACTCGACGCGCCTCGAACGCCTGACGGTGCGCTACGACACTTTCCAGGAAGAATTCTCGTCGGTGCTGCAACGCCAGATGCACGCCGACGACCAGCCCGCGGCGCCCGCGCCCGGCCGCGCGGAAGCGCGCGTGCGCTGACGGGCAGGAGCGAACGACGATGGCACTGCAACATCGCAGCAAGCGCCGCCGCCGGATGGCGGAGATCAACATCGTCCCGTACATCGACGTGATGCTGGTGCTGCTGATCATCTTCATGGTCACCGCGCCGATGTTGAACCTCGGCGCCGACATCCAGTTGCCGCAGTCCGCCGCCAAGGCATTGCAGGACGAGAAGCAGCCGGTGCTGGTGACGGTCGACCAGCAGGGCAACGTGTTCCTGACGCTCGGCAAGAGTCCGCGCGAGCAGGTCGACGACGACACGCTGGTGAAGGATGTCTCGGCGTTCGTCAAGCAGGATTCGAAAGTCTCCGTGATGCTGGGCGGCGACAAGCGCGTCGATTACGGACGCGTCAACCAGGTGCTCGGCTTGCTGCAGCAGGCCGGTGTCGCCAAGGTCGGCCTGATGAGCCAGCCCGAGACCACCGTGGTTCCGGCGAGCCATGGAAAGCGCTGAAGCCACCCCGCGCGCGGTCGTCTATTCCGCGTTGCTGCACCTCGGCATCGTCGCGTTCCTGGCGCTGGCGATGCTCAACTGCACGCGCTGGGAAGACGTGGCCAATGCGCTGCGCCTGCCCGATGCGCTGCGTCCGGTGACGTGCACCCGCATGCTGCAGCTGCAGGGCCCGGTGATCGAAGCCACGCTGGTGGGGCCGGTCGGCGCGCCGCCGCCGCCCGCCGCGAAACACGCGCAAAAAGCGTCACCGAAACAGGAACAGAAAGCCGAGGTCAAACCCAAGCCGCCGCCGCCCGCGCCGGTTCGAGTGCTGCCGACGCCGGTGCCGCAACCAAAATTGAAGGACCAGGAAAAGATCGCGCAGATCGCCGAGCAGAAGGCCGAGCAGGAGAAGCAGGCGCAGGAAGAACAGCAGAAGCAGCGCATGGCCGAACTGACCAAGCAGAAGGAAGCCGAGCGCATCCTGAAGGAGCTTGCCAAGGTCAAGGCGCAGAGCGAAGCGCAGCAGCGCCGGATCAACATGGAAACGCAGAAGGCGCAGCAGCTCGCCGACCTGCGCAAGGCCAGCGAAAGCCAGAATGCACAGAACGTCCCAGTCGCCAAGCAGGCGATGACGGGGCAGGCGGGCACAGACAACGCCGCGTACGCCGCGGCGCTCACCAACGTCATCACGCAAAACTGGCTGCGTCCCGACAACATCCCCGACGGCACGATCTGCCCGGTGGAGATCAAGCAGATCATCGGTGGCCAGGTCATCGACGTGAAGGTATTGCCGAGTTGTCCCTTGAATGAAGTGGGGCAGCATTCGGTTGAAGCCGCGGTGCGGCGTTCTTCTCCGTTGCCCTACAAGGGCTTCGAGAAGGAGTTCCAGCGCGACATTTTGCTAAATTTCAGAGTGTCCTCGTCACAGTGAGGGAGATTTCATCCATGCGGACCGTCATGCGTACTCCAAGATTGCTGGTTGCCATCCTTTTCATGCTGTGCG
>DATNAW010000079.1:0-5680 GCA_035572335.1 Rhodanobacteraceae bacterium | reverse complement strand
GCCGAACAACTTGCGCGCCATCGCCGCGTAGTAGCGGCACATGTCGGCGGCTTCGCGGATCTCGCCGATCGCGGCGGGGATGGTCTTGCCGGCTTCGCGCACGCACAGCGCGATCAGTTCGCCGCGGTTCTGTTCCATGAGGTCGGCCGCGCGCTCGAGGATTCGTGCACGTTCGCTGGCCGGCGTGTCGTCCCACGCGGTTTGCGCGGCCACGGCGTTGTCGAGCGCGTGCAGCAACGTTGCCGCATCGGCATCGCGCGACTGGCCGACTACGACGCGATGGTCGGCCGGGCTGGTGACATCACGCGTCGGCGTCGAGGATTGCACGCCCGGCACCAGCGGTTCCGCGTGCCACGGCCCACGTTTGGCGTTGACCGCTTCGGCGAGGGATTTCAGTTCGTCGTCGTTGGCAAGGTTGACGCCCATGGAATTCTTCCGGAGTGTGCCGTACAGGTCGATCGGCAGGGGAATGCGGGGATGCTGGTATCGGCCGCCGTGCGCCGCGCCGAACGCGCGTACTTCGGTGCAGGGATCGGCGATCAATTCGTTGATCGGCAGCTTCTCGTCGCTGATGCGGTTGACGAAGCTGGTGTTGGCGCCGTTCTCCAGCAGGCGGCGCACCAGGTACGGCAACAGGTCTTCATGACTGCCGCACGGTGCGTAGACGCGGCACGGCACGTTCCAGTGCTCGGGACCGACGATTTCCGCGTACAGGTCGGCGCCCATGCCGTGCAGACGCTGGAATTCGAAGGGGCGTCCGTTCGCGAGGTGATGGATGGCCGCGATGGTATGCGCGTTGTGGGTCGCGAATTGCGGGTAGATCACGTCTGCGCCCGCATCCAGCATGCGCCGCGCGTTGGCGAGGTATGACACGTCGGTGTTGGGTTTGCGCGTGAACACCGGGTAGCCCGAAAGCCCCAATTCCTGCGCGCGCTTGATTTCGGAATCCCAGTACGCGCCCTTGACCAGCCGCACGCACCAGCGGCGCTTGGCGGCCTTCGCGGTTTCGATGAGCCATTCGATCACGAACGGAGCGCGCTTCTGGTACGCCTGCACCGCGAGGCCGAATCCGTTCCAGCCATCCAATGATGGATGCGTGAACACCGCTTCCATCACGTCCAGCGACAGTTCCAGCCGGTCGGCTTCCTCGGCATCGATGGTGAGCGCGATGCCTTGCGCCTTCGCGAGTTGCGCGAGTTCCAGCACCACCGGCGTCAGTTCGGCGTGCACGCGTTCGCGCTTGGCGACTTCGTAGCGTGGATGCAACGCCGACAGCTTTACCGAGATCGACGGCGCATCGAGCAGGTTGGCGTACGGCCCGCGTGCGCCCAGCGCGAGGATCGCGTCGTGGTACGCACTCTTGTAGCGCAGTGCGTCGGGCGCCGTGAAAGCGGCCTCGCCCAGCATGTCGTACGAATAGCGATACTTCGCGTTGTCGCCTTTGGCCGAACGATCCAGCGCCTCCTCGATGGTGCGGCCCATCACGAACTGGTGGCCCATGATGCGCATGGCCTGGCGCACCGCGAGACGGATCATCGGTTCGCCGGCACGCGCGATCAGGCGCTTGAGCGCACCCGGCGCATCCGCGCGGGTGGAATCGGCAAGATTCACCAGATGCCCGGTCAGCATCAGGCCCCAGGTGGAAGCGTTGACGAACAGCGAATCGCTGGCACCGAGGTGTTTCTTCCAGTCGGCTTCGCCCAGCTTGTCGCGGATCAGCTTGTCGGTGGTCAGGCGATCGGGGATGCGCAGCAGCGCTTCGGCGACGCACATCAGCAGCACGCCTTCCTCGGAAGAAAGGTCGTACTGGCGCATGAAGGATTCCACCGCGCTCTGGTTGGCGCTGCGCTCGCGCACCCGCCCGACCAAGGCGGCGGCCTGCGCTTCGACGGCTTCGCTTTCCCTTGCGGGCAACGCGGCTTCGGCGAGCCTTGCCGCGACCACTTCGGATTCGTTGCCGCTCCACGCGGCGGTGATGCGCGCGCGCGCGGCGCTCGGCGGCGCGGGCAATTCGGGGGCGAGGATTTCAGCCATCGGCGATGACTCACATATGACCGCCCATTGTAAGGCTTGCGCACGGCGCAGCCAATGACGCGCGGCAGAATGCTGGCATCGTGATGGTCTATTCTTGCCGCGATGTCCGGGCGGCCTTATGATTCCGGGATTGCGGTACCGCTGATGTCCATGATCACACGTCTTCCGGTGGCTGCCGAGACCGGGCAAGTGACGCTGCTGCTGGCGCCCAACCGGGCACTCAATCGCCAGCAGATGCGCCGGCTGACGTGGGAGCTGTGCATCGCGGCGTTGCTGGTGGCAGGCCTTGCGGCGTGGGGGGGCGATGTGTTCGCGCCGCTGTTCGCCCTGGTCGAGGTTCCGGTGCTTAGCGTCGCGTTGTGGCTGGTTTGGCGCAGCGGCGATCGCAGGGAACGCATCACGCTGGATACGGACCAGGTCCGCATCGAGCGACTCCCGTCCAGGGGCCGTGCAGCCAGCACGTTTCCGGTGGCGTGGACCCGGGTGCAGGTACGGGAGCGCGGCGACGGCCATCGCCACGTGGTACTGGCCGCGCAAGGGCGCGAGCAGGAAGTGGGCGAATGTTTGGGCGACGACGAAAGGATGCAGTTGTCGCGATGGTTGAAGGCCTTGCTGTCCGGCCGCAGCGGCTGGCGCGACAACTAGAAGACTATCCGGGGTGCGATGAAATGAGTTCCAGCAATTGCAAACGGCGGATCGTGGGGGCGGGCGCCGCCTTCGGTGCTCTGCTGGTATCCATGGCCGCCGCCGCCGATCCCCGCCCGTGGCAGCTCAACCTCGACAAGGGCGTCACCCCGATCTCGCAGCAGATCTGGAACCTGCACATGGCCGCGCTGTGGGTGTGCGTGGCGCTGGGCATCCTGGTGTTCGGCGCGATGTTCATCGCCATCTTCCGCTTCCGCCGGTCGAAAGGCGCGGTCGCGGCGACGTGGAGCCACAACACCCTGCTGGAACTCGGCTGGACGATCGTGCCGGTGCTGATCCTGATCGGCCTCGCCGCGCCGGCGACCATCCTGACCCGCGAGATGTACAACGCCACTGGTTCGCAGATGACCGTCAAGGTCACCGGCTATCAATGGCTGTGGCGCTATGACTACGTTAGCTACGACGGCAAGCCGATCACCAAGGTGCCGACCATTTACTCGCGGCTTGCGTGGGACAGCAACGCCGCGCGCCAGCTCGACTCCGGCATCGACCCGTACAGCGTGGTGGACAAGCAAACCGGCTTCCACGATTACCTCCTGGACGTGACGCACCCGCTGGTGATCCCGGCCGGCGTCAAGGTGCGCTTCCTGATCACGGCCGACGACGTGATCCACGGCTGGTGGGTGCCCGATTTCGCGGCCAAGCGCGACGCCATTCCCGGCATCATGAACGACGCCTGGGCCAAGGTGGACAAGCCCGGCATCTATCGCGGCCAGTGCTACGTGCTGTGCGGGCAGGACCACAGCGCCATGCCGATCGTGGTCAAGGTGTTGCCGAAGGATCAGTTCAACGCCTGGCTTGCGGAACAGGAAAACGCCGCGACGCTCGACAAGGCCGCGCGCACCGCGCAGGCCGCGCCGCAGAAGCCGGCACCCGCCAAGGGTTGAGGCGGCGCACCAAGAACAGAAGCAGCACAAGCATTCTCCGAGGATTCGCACCATGTCCAGCACCGCGCAGGCCATCCACCACGAGGAACACCACCAGAGCTTCTTCGAGCGCTGGTTCATGTCCACCAACCACAAGGACATCGGCACGCTGTACCTGTCGTTCTCGTTCCTGATGCTGTTCGTGGGCGGCAGCTTCGCGATGCTGATCCGCGGCGAATTGTTCGAGCCGGGCCTGCAGTTGATCCAGCCCTACTTCTTCAACGAACTCACCGCGATGCACGGGCTGGTGATGATTTTCGGCGTGATCATGCCCTCGTTCGTCGGCCTCGCGAACTGGATGATCCCGATGCAGATCGGCGCGCCCGACATGGCGTTGCCGCGCCTCAACAACCTGTCGTTCTGGATCCTGCCGTTCGCGTTCGTGCTGCTGCTGTCGACGTTCTTCATGCCGGGCGGCGCGCCGGCCGCGGGTTGGACGATGTATCCGCCGCTGGTGCTGCAGGGTGGGGATTCCTTCGCGTTCATGATCTTCGCGATCCACCTGATGGGCATTTCGTCGATCCTGGGTTCGATCAACATCATCGCGACGATCCTCAACCTGCGCGCGCCGGGCCTGGATCTTCTGAAGATGCCGATGTTCTGCTGGTCGTGGCTGATCACCTCGTTCCTGGTGATCGCGGTGATGCCGGTGCTGGCCGGCGCGGTCACGATGATGCTGTTCGACCGCTTCTTCGGCACCAACTTCTTCAACGCGGCTGCTGGCGGCGACCCGGTGATGTACCAGCACGTGTTCTGGTTCTTCGGCCATCCCGAGGTGTACATCATGATCCTGCCGGCGTTCGGGATCATCTCGGAAATCGTGCCGACCTTCTCGCGGAAGCCTTTGTTCGGCTACAAGGCGATGGTGTACGCGATCGCGTGCATCGCGTTCCTGTCATTCATCGTGTGGTCGCACCACATGTTCACCGTCGGCCTGCCGCTGGGCGCCGAGGTGTTCTTCATGTTCTCGACCATGCTGATCGC
This sequence comes from Rhodanobacteraceae bacterium, assembly GCA_035572335.1. Taxonomy (GTDB): domain Bacteria; phylum Pseudomonadota; class Gammaproteobacteria; order Xanthomonadales; family Rhodanobacteraceae; genus 66-474. The sequence goes on along the minus strand of DATNAW010000079.1, from coordinate 1,031 downwards.
GGTGCCGACCGGCGTGAAGATCTTCAACTGGGTCACCACGATGTGGAAGGGCTCGCTCAGCTTCGAAGTGCCGATGCTGTGGGCGATCGGCTTCATCGTGCTGTTCTCGATCGGCGGTTTCTCCGGCGTGATGATGGCGCTGGTGCCGGCCGACTTCCAGTACTACGGCACCTACTTCATCGTCGCGCACTTCCACTACGTGCTGGTGGGCGGCGCGCTGTTCGCGATCATCGCCGGCGTGTACTACTGGCTGCCGAAGTGGTCGGGCCGCATGTATTCCGATTTCTGGGCCAAGCTGCACTTCTGGTCCAGCGCGATTTCGGTGAACGTGCTGTTCTTCCCGCAGCATTTCCTGGGCTTGGCCGGCATGCCGCGCCGCATCCCCGATTACAACGTCGCGTTCGCCGACTGGAACATGGTCTCGTCGATCGGCGGCTTCTGGTTCGGCGCGACCCAGTTGATCTTCGTGGGCGTGGTGATCCACTGCATCTTCTTCTCGAAGCAGAAAGCCGCCTCGAGGGTGTGGGAACACGCCTACGGACTCGAATGGACGCTGCCGTCGCCGGCCCCGCACCACAGCTTCACGGTGCCGCCGGTGATCGACGATACCAAGCTGGCGCATGGAGACATCAGCCATTGATTTATGCAATCGTCCTTGATTGCTGCACGATGAAACGACGATACGCGAACAGTCATCCGCAATAGCAACACTACCTCGTCCATCCATGGCCTTGTTTTCAACAAAAGCCGCTCCGTTTGAATTACACGAAAGCATGCTTCGAACACACGAAAACATTCCATTGAACGAAAAGCCGGCGCCGGACGAACTCGCGCAACGGAAGGCGCGCGCGCGCCGCACCGCTTGGATCATCGCGGCGATCGCGGTCGCGTTCTTCGTCGCCAGCCTCGTGCAGGGACATTTCGCCGGCATCCCCAACTGGGTCCCCACACGTTGATCGGGTCATACCGTTCGCCAGCCATTTCCCGGAATCCATGACATGAGCCAACTCGACGCCAACGTCTACTACGTT
>DATNAW010000078.1:0-13893 GCA_035572335.1 Rhodanobacteraceae bacterium | reverse complement strand
TCCGCCAATTGATCCGGCGGCAGCAATCCCTGCGACAGGATGAAATCATTGAACTGCTGCAGGTCGAACTTGCTGCCCAGCGCGATCTCGGTGTGCGCGCGCAACTGCAGGATGCGCGAGTAGCCGTAGAAGTACGCGGTGGCCTGGCCCGGCGAGCGGAACATGAAGCGGTCCAGTTCCTCGCGCGCGAAGGCTTCGGAGATGCCGACATCGTTGACCAGGATGTCGTGCGCGCGCTGGCGGTCGATCAATCCCAGGTTCAACATCGGATCGAGGAATGCGCGCGCGGCGCGCAGCAGGCGCAGTTGCAGCGCGACCATCTGTCCGCCCGCGGGTTCGTACGGCACCATCATCCATTCCGCGTACAACGCCCAGCCTTCCACGTTGACGCTGTTGAACGCGAACAGCGAGCGCGCCAGCGACACGCCGTGCTCGACCATCGCCGAGAATTGCAACTCGTGGCCCGGCCGGCCTTCATGCGCGGTCAGCGTCCACGCGCAGGCCTTGCAGGTGAAGTCGTCATAGGCCTCGTTCTTGCCGTTGCCCGACGGCGGATTGCCGAGCGGCAGCACGAAACTGCCGCGCTCGCCGTGGTTGTTGATCAGCGGCGGCGGGTCCATGTGCGGCGCGGGTTGCGCGGCGCTCTCGGCTTCCGACGCGAGGCGCATGATCATCTTGCGCCTGGGCAGCGTGACGATGTGCTGGGCGCGGATGATCGCCTCGATCTTGTCGATCACCGTCTGGTAGTACGGTTCGATGTTGTTGCGGTCGAGCTGCTGCTTCTTCAGGTCCTTGATGACGGCGCGGTAATCGGTCGTCGGCGCGAAGCCTTCGGCCTTGGCGACGTACGGCGCCAGCGTCTGCATCTCCGACTGGATTCCCATGAAGGACTGCTCGGCCTGCTTGATCAGTTCCTGGGGCGGGATGTCGATGCCGACGTTCTTCAGGTTGTCGGCGTAGATCGGCTCGGGCAGGCGCGCGTCGCTGCGCGCACGCGGCAGCACGGTGGATTTCACCCATGCGCTGTAGTCGTCCAGCTGCTTCTGCAGTGCATCCAGCGTGGGGCCGGCGCCCTCGATCTTGTATTTTGCATACAGCTTGCGGATGCCATCGACGTAGCGTGCGGTGTTGGCAAGGTTCTGTTCCACCTCGGCCTTGTACGGACCCAGCAGTTTCTTGTTGCCGGCCTTGGCGTCGAACAGGGCCTCGGCCTCTTTCGTGACCGGCGTGCAGCCGGGCGCCATGCCGACATAGCACTTCAGCCGCGCCAGCGCGTGTGGCCGGCGCGCGGGTGCGACCTGGTCCTGCAACAGGACGAATTCACCCTGGAAGATCGTCTGGCCGACGTCGGTGTACGGCAGGATGTACTGGTCCTGCAGCTTGCTGCTTTCGATGAAGCGGCCGGCCGCGTCGATCATGATCTCGAGGTCTTCGCGGACGTTTGCATCGGTGGTCTTCGCAAGGTCCGCCTTCAGCGTGTCGCGCGCCTGGGTCAAGGCTTCGCGCGAACGCACGTCCACGTTCGGCTTCAAGTCGACGACCTTGTCGTCGTAACCCGGCAGGCCGAATTGCGAGGCGAATTCCGGATTGAATTCGGCCATCGGCTTCAGAAGCACCTGCGCGTAGCGGTTGCTCTGCACCACCCACGCAGGCGGCGGCACGGGCGCGTTGTCCGGACGCAGGTCGGGCTTCGCGGAAGGCGGCGGTGCGGCGAGTGCCACGGGGGCGGACAAGACGAGTGCCGCGACGGCGGTGAGGATGCGTTGGCTCATGGCAGACTCTCCCGTGGCGATGAAGGCACGCTAGCACGGCGACCGCACCGCCGGATATGCCGAAAGTCAGCCGCCCGCTCGATCGCTGCGACCTACAATGGAGGCATCATTCTTCCGGAGTTTGCGCGTGGCGGGTGAGGGTTTGATCGTGCGCGCGGGCGGTTGCCATTGCGGCAAGGTCCGCTTCGAGATCGACGTGGGGCCGCGGCCACGCGTGCAGGTATGCACCTGCTCGATCTGCAGGATGACGGGTTACATCCACCTGATCGTGCCCGCTTCGCGGTTCCGGTTGATCAGCGGCGCGGACGCGTTGACCGAATACCGCTTCAACACCGGCGTGGCACGGCATCTGTTCTGCAGACACTGCGGCGTGAAATCGTTCTACGTGCCGCGTTCGCATCCGCACGGCTACAGCATCAACGTGCGCTGCCTCGACGACGACGTATCGGCGGATTGCGAATGGCTGCCGCCGTTCGACGACGCGCATCGCGATGCCGCGACGGCAGCCGTCGCGCACCTGGCCGACGACTGAAGCGTCAAGGCGCGAAGGCGCGCGCGTAGTCCGGTTTCAGGAACTTCGCGAACACGCCGGCGGGCACTTCCACCGTCTGCGTGCCGAACACGTAAGGCGCGACCTGGTACGGCGGGAAGATCAGCGCGAGGCCGGGGCTCGGTGCGTTCGGTGTGGCACCAGCCTGCACCACGAAGATCGAATAGTTCACCGTGGTCGGCTTGGTGCCGCCGTCCAGCATTTGCAGCATGTTGGCCTTCCATTCGCGGATCGCCTCGGGCGAGCCCTGGCCAAGCTTGGGTGCATCCGCCATGAATTTCTTCAGCAGCGTATCGTGCGCGAAATTGGCCAGCGCCTTGCGGGCGGCATCGGGATCGGTGAACAGATCATCCAGCGTGACCAGCTTGCCGGCCTTGCGATCGAACACGAACGCGGCCTGCACCGGATTGGGATGCGCGCCGCCGGTGTCCTGCATGCCGGTTTCGCGCACGCTGATGAAGGCCGGGGTTTGCGCCGCGACCTTGAAGTCCAGCAGCAAATCCAGTTGCCGGTTGGCGAATTCGGGCAGCGCGTTCGGGTCCGGCAGGGCTTGCAGGAAGTCGCGCTTGGCGGCATCGGCCGTGGTGCGCATCGCCTCGGCCAGGGGCTTGGCGTCGGCGGGCAGCGTCGGCAACGTGATTGCGATCTTGTAGTGCTTGGTGGCGGCGTGGTCGCCGGGCAAGGGCGCCGAGCTTGCGGAGGCCGGCGCGGTCGCGGGTGCAGGAATCACTGGCGCGGAGGCACTGGCCACTGGTGCGGAAGCCGGAGTGGTCGCGGGGTGCTGCTGGCACGCGGCCAGCGCGAGGGCGGTGACTGCGACGCAGAGGATCGTGGACGCTTTCATCGGGGCGGCTTTGGCGGTGCGATGGGCGAGTCTAGGCGGCGGCGTGTTAAGCAATCGCTGGGGCGGCGCGGTGCGCGGCCTTATCATGGGCGCATGCAATCGACGACTGCGAACGCGTGGCGCCTGTGCGTTGCGCCCATGATGGACTGGACCGACATGCATTGCCGGTACTTCCATCGCCTGCTCAGCCCGAACGCGCGCCTGTACACCGAAATGGTGACCGCGGCCGCGCTCGCGCACGGCGATCGCACGCGCCTGCTGGCGCACAATCCCGAGGAGCACCCCGTCGCATTGCAGGTGGGTGGCGCCGAACCGCGTGAACTGGCATTGGCGGCGCGCCTTGGCGAAGAAGCAGGCTACGTCGAAATCAACCTCAACGCCGGTTGTCCGTCGGACCGCGTGCAATCGGGACGTTTCGGCGCCTGCCTGATGCGCGAACCTGCACTGGTCGCCGATTGCGTGCGCGCGATGCGCGACGCCGTGCGCGTGCCGGTGACGGTGAAGTGCCGGATCGGCGTGGACGAGCAGGACGACGATCATGATTTGTTCGCGTTCGCTTCGCGCATGGTCGAAGCGGGCGTGGAAGTGCTGATCGTGCATGCGCGGAAAGCGTGGCTGCAGGGTCTCTCGCCGAAGCAGAACCGCGAAGTGCCGCCGCTCAATTACGCACGCGTGCATCGCCTGAAGCGCGAGTTCCCACGCTTGACGGTGGTGATCAACGGCGGCCTTGATGGACTTCCTGCCGTGCAGGCGCACCTGCCGTACGTCGATGGCGTGATGCTCGGTCGGCTCGCCTACCACGATCCGTACGCACTCGCGTGCATCGATGCGGCGTTGGCGGGCGGCGTTCCGCCCTCGCGCGACGCGGTGATGCTGCGCATGCGCGCGTACATCGAACGCCAGCGCGCAGGCGGCGTCCGCCTCGCGGCGATCACGCGCCACGTGCTCGGGCTGTACCACGGCCAGGCCGGCGGCAAGGCGTTCCGCCGGGTGCTGTCGGAGCGCACGCACGCGGCGGATGCGGGCTGGAAGGTGGTCGAAGCCGCGCTCGACGAAGTGCGGCTGCTCGGCGAGCGGCGGGCCGCCTGATGACGGCGCCTGGCCTGCGCCCGGCGGCATGTTCAGCACGAATTCAATGGGTGGCCGGATGATCGGGGGCTGAAGTTTTGCCCGAGCCCGCGTCGGCCATGAAATCCCGCGTCCTTTCCATGCTGCTGGCTGGCGTCCTCACGGCGTGCGCCATCGCTGCTTCCGCAGCGCCGCCGCGTTCCGCCGCCGCGCCTCCGCCGCCTGCCCATCCGGCCAGCCTGGAGCAGGCCGTCCGGCAGGTGCAGCACCAGACGCGCGGGCATATCCTTGCGGCCGATACGGTGTCGCGTGGCCAGACCAACGTGTATCGGATCAAGGTGCTGACGCCGCAGGGCAAGGTGCAGGTGATGCAACTGCATTCGAGCCCGTCGGAGCGAGGCCACTCGAGCAAGTCCAAATCCGATCAAGGAGGACACTGATGCGTATCCTGCTGGTGGAAGACGAAGCGCCCCTGCGTGAAACGCTGGCGGCGCGCCTGAAGCGCGACGGCTTCGCGGTGGATGCGGCCGCCGATGGCGAGGAAGGGCTTTACCTCGGGCGCGAAGTGCCGTTCGATCTTGCGATCGTGGATCTCGGCCTGCCCAAGCTCTCCGGCATGGAACTGATCGAGATCCTGCGCAAGGAAGGGCACAGCTATCCGGTGCTGATCCTCACCGCGCGTTCCTCGTGGCAGGACAAGGTCGAAGGGCTGAAATTCGGCGCCGATGATTACCTCGTCAAACCTTTCCACGTCGAGGAGCTGCTGGCGCGCATCAATGCGCTGGTGCGGCGCGCGTCGGGGTGGGCCAAGCCGGTGCTGTCGTGCGGGCCGATCCGCCTCGACACCACCGCCCAGACGGTCACGGTCGAAGGCAAGCCCACCGATCTCACCAGCTACGAATACAAGGTGCTGGAATACCTGATGCTGCACGCCGGCGAACTGGTATCGAAGGCCGACCTTACCGAGCACATCTACCAGCAGGATTTCGACCGCGATTCGAATGTGCTGGAAGTGTTCATCGGTCGCCTGCGCCGCAAGCTCGATCCGGAAAGCAGCCTGAAGCCGATCGAGACGGTGCGCGGGCGCGGCTACCGCTTCGCGATCGCGCGCGACGAAACGCCCGCCGAATGATCCTCCAGCGGCGGTTCCTGCAGTTGCGTGCGCAGGGTGCCCGCGGCGATCATGGCGGCCATTGCAGTCGGAGTTGACTGCACGAAGGGTCTGGCTGGATGGCTTCCGAGGACACTGCCTCACGCAGGCCGCTGTCGCTGGTCTCGCGCTCCATCATCGCAACCTTGCTGGTGCTGGTCGGCTTCCTCGGCATCACTGGTTTCGCGCTCGATCGTGCGTACAAGCATGCGGCACTGGAAGCCTTGCGCGCGCAGCTGCAAAGCTACGCCTACACGTATCTCTCCGGCATCGACGTCAGCAGCCGTTCGCAACGGGTGATCCCGCCGGATGTGACGCCACCCAATCCGGATTTCGGCCGGCCGGGGTCCGGTTTGTACGCCGTGATCGTGGGAGAGGATGGGGTTTTTTTTCAGACACAGTCGACGTTGGGCCGCGATTTGCCCTTCGACAAATTGCTGCCGCCGGGACCTGCGAACTTCGGGGGGCCGGTGGATACCTCGGCGGGGCCGTTGTACGTCCTGAGCCAAGGCATCGAATGGGTTCCTTTGCAAAGCGGCAACGGTTATCACCTGACCATCTACATCGCCGAAAACGATGCGCTGTTCCACACCGGCCTCGCCGCGTACCGGCGCACGCTGTTCGGCTGGCTGGCGGGTCTGGGGTTGGCGCTGCTGGTGTTGCAGCAGATCCTGTTGCGCTGGAGTTTTTCGCCGCTGCGCCGCGTCGCGCGCGACATCGCGCGGATCGAACGCGGCAGCGCCGAACGGCTGGTCGGCCCGTACCCGCGCGAAGTCGAGGTGCTGACGCGCGGGCTCAATCGCTTCATCGAAAGCGAGCGCGAACACCTGAAGCGGTACCGCAACACCCTGGACGACCTGGCGCACAGCCTGAAGACGCCGCTGGCGGTGGCGCGCTCGCGCCTCGAATCGCCTGATGGCGAAGCCGAGCTGCGCCGGGACTTGGCCGACCAGGTGCAGCACATGGACCAGATCGTGGCCTACCAGCTTGCGCGCGCCAAGGCGTCCGGGCATTCCACCTTCGCGCCACCGATCGCCGTGCAGGCCCACGCCGAAGCGGTGGTGCGCAGCCTCGAACGCGTGTACGCGTCCAAGGGCATCCTGTGCGAATTCGACATCGACGAAGGTGCGCGCTTCTACGGCGAGGAAGGCGACCTGCTGGAACTGCTGGGCAACCTGCTCGAAAACGCCTTCAAGTGGGCCAACCGCCAAGTGCTGTTGCGCGTGGTGCGCATCCCGCCCGTCGATCCGCGTTCATGGCGCGCGGGGCTGGATGTTCGCGTCGAGGACGACGGCCCCGGCATTCCTCCGGAAAAACTCGACAAGGTGCTGCAGCGCGGCGTACGCGGAGACGAGCGCGTGCAGGGCCACGGCATCGGATTGGCGATTGTGGACGACATCGTGCGCGGTTATCGCGGCGTGCTGCACGTCGATCGCTCGGCGGAACTGGGCGGCGCGTGCTTCCACGTTCGTTTCGCGGAGATGTAGCCGCGAAGGATACGGCGCTTTACTGGATAGAGCCCGGCAGCAGCGATTGCCACGAAGCCGTTGGCGCCGAGGGAACCGGATGGCTGCTGGTTGCCGCCGGCTTGTTGCGGGCGGTTCCCAGGCTGTGCGCGGGAGCGGCGGCATGCGGCGACGAAGAGGAAGGCGTCATGTGCTGCGGCGCGGATGTCGGTCCCGGCGCATCGCCGCCGCTGTCCTCGCTGTCCGCCATCACATCGGACTTGGACATCTCGCCGCGAGCGACGGCACTCACCTGCGAGCCTGGCAGTTGCGGAGCGTTGGTATCGGCGGCAAGCAGGGGCGCGTTCGGGCCATAATCGACCGCTGCCGCCGTCAGCGGCACGCCGCCGATCAGCAACACTGTCAACCACAACGACGAACGTCTCATGCAGCCCCCGGAATCAGCGCATGTTGAAGTCCCATATTGACACATCCCGCCGGCGTGTGCCAGCGAGCAGGAAAACCCCGCGTGGCGCGGCCGAAGTCCCCGCGGTGCTGGGGTTGCTGGCCTCCGGTGACCGCCACGCGGGCCCCGACATGGCGCGGCGGCTGGGCATCTCGCGGGCGGCGGTATGGAAGCAGGTCGAGGCGCTGCGCGAGGCCGGTCTCGAAATCGAAACGGACGAGGCCGGTTACCGCCTGTCGCCGCCGCTGGAGTGGATCGATCCGGTCGCGATCCACGCGGGACTGCCCGCCGCGATCCGGCGCCGCGTCGGCGGGATCGAGAACCACTGGCGCCTCGATTCGACGTCGAGCGAATGCCTCCGCCGCGCCGGCGAGCTGCCGGATCGTTCCTTCGTGTTCGCGGATTGGCAGGAGGCCGGACGCGGCCGGCGCGGGCGACAATGGGTTTCGCCACCGGCGACGAACCTGCAGTTCTCGTGCTTGAAACGTTTCGCCGGCGGTTACGCCGCGCTGTCGGGGTTGTCGCTGGCGGTCGGCATCGCGGTGGCAGACGCACTGGAAGACTGCGGCGCCCGCGGCATCGGCTTGAAGTGGCCCAACGACCTGGTGCATGGCGACGCCAAACTCGGCGGCATCCTGATAGAACTGGGCGGCGAATTCATGGGGCCTTGCCATGCCGTCGTCGGCGTTGGCGTCAACCGGCGCGTGCCGCAGGCGTTGCGCCGCGCACTGAACCGGCCCTGCACCGACCTGCGTGACGTGTGCGGCGGCAAGGCACCCTCGCGCAACACGCTGGCGATCGCGCTGGTTGCGCGGCTGGTCGAAGCGCTGGATGTGTTCGGGAACGCCGGCTTTGCAGCCTTCATCGATTCGTGGAAGGCGCGCGACGCCTTGGATGGGCGCGCGATCCGCGTCGACGGCGCGCGCGGCGTGTTCGAAGGTACCGCCGCCGGCGTGGACGCGCGTGGTGCGCTTCGCGTGCGCCGTGCCGGCGGCGTGGAAAGCCTCGACAGTGCCGAAGTTACGGTGCGTGCGAAGTGAGCGCCGCGCATCCGGAAACCTGGCTGTTCGACCTCGGCAATTCGCGCGCGAAAGCGGCGCGGCTCGATCGCGGCGAACCGTCGGACATCCTCGCGCTGGAGTGGGAGCACCCGGATTTCGTTGCCGCGTTGCGTGCCGGGCTGGAGCGTTGGCCGGCGCCGGCGCGCGTGTGGATCGCTTCCGTCGCCTCCGCCGGGCGCGCGGCAAAAATCCGCGACGCGCTCGATTCGATTCCAGTCGAACATGTCGAATGGCTGCGCTCGCCGCGCAGCGCGGGCGGCGTCATCAACCGCTATGCGAAACCCGATCGGCTGGGGATCGATCGTTTCCTTGCAATGCTCGCCGCGCACCGGCGCGCGGATGGCGGTTGCATCGTGATCGGTTGCGGCACCGCGCTCACGCTGGATGCCGTGGCCGCCGACGGCACCCACGCCGAAGGCATGATCGCGTTGTCGCCCGAACGCATGTTGCAGACGCTGCACGCCGCCACGGCCATCGCCGATCGCAATCCAGATGCCTTTGCGGCGGACGTCCGCGATGACACCGCGTTGGCGTTGCACGCCGGTTGCTGGGCCTCGGCCGGTGCCTTGGTGGAGTGGTTTGTTGCGCGTGCCAGGAAAAATTCCGGCGCGGAACATGTCTGGCTGCACGGCGGTTGGGCCGCGTACCTGGCCGAATGGCTCGCGCAGGATGGTTGCGGCGTGGAGGTGCTTGACGACGCGGTGTTGCGCGGGCTCGCAACTTGGGCCGCAGAGGCCGACGTAGAATCACCCGCTCGCGGCCGGTGACACGCATGTTCCTCCGACTCCTGTTCCTGTTGCTGCTCGCGCTGAACCTCGGCGCCGGCGCGTGGCTGCTGTTCGGGCGCGCGCCGGCGCGTGCATTGCCGACCGCAACGGATCCGGGCGTCACCGAATTGCGCCTGCTGTCGGAGCGGCCGGCCAAGCCCGCGCCGCGCGCGCCTGCCACATCCGCCGATGCGGCGGCGGAAACCTGCGGCACGCTCGGCGCCTTCACGACCGCCGCCGACATGCGCGCGGCGATGCAGGCGCTCTCGCCGCACGTCGCGCGGATCCAGTATCGCGAGGAACAGGTCAGCCATTCGCACGGCTTCTGGATTTACCTTCCCGCCACCGCCGATCGCGAAGGCGCGCTGGACGAAGCGCGCAAGCTCGCGGCCAAGGGCATCAACGATTACTACGTGGTGACCGCCGGTGATTCACAGAACACGGTTTCGCTGGGCCTGTTCGACAATGAATCAAACGCGCAGAACCGCGTGGTCGCGCTGAAGCAGCTGGGTTTCCCGGCGCAGGTGAAGCAGCGCATCGACACCGAGCCCGCGTACTGGGTGGATTACGCGGTGAAGCAGGGCCAAGCGTTCGACTGGACGGCGTGGCTGCCGGGCCGCAACGACCTGCAGGCCAAGCCCATCGATTGTTTTTGAAAGCGGTCGCGGGCCGATCGTGTGCCTGCGATAATGCGAAACGTGCGCCGGCATAGCTCAGTTGGTAGAGCAACCGCCTTGTAAGCGGTAGGTCGTCTGTTCGAGTCAGACTGTCGGCACCATGTCGCTGACGTGCCACGCGACGAGGCGAGTGATGGGCGCTGAAACGGATCCCCGCGAAATCGAATTCAAGGCGCAGTTCGAGGCGCTGCGGCGGCATTTCATGCAGGAACTCCCGGAGCGCCGGGCCGCACTGGTTTCCGCCTGGAACGATTGCGCGGATGGCGGGGACGAGGCGCCGTGGCTGCGCCTGCGCGATGTCGCGCACAAATTGTCGGGGTCGGCGCCGAACTACGACCTGGAGGTCGTGGGCGACATCGCGCGCGGGCTCGACAGGCTGCTTTCCGGACGCACGCCATGCCGCGAGCGCGCAGCGGCCAGTGCCGTGGTCGGGAAGTTGACGGCCGCGCTGGATGAAGCCATCGCGGCGTCCTGATGCGGGGTCCGCTTTTGCGGCCTGCGGTATGCTTCGAGGTCCAGTGCAAGCGGCGGGTGATGGCGCGTGGCCGGCAAAGCGAAATCCGTATCCCTGATCGGCGCCCCGACCGACATCGGTGCGGGCGCGCGTGGCGCGTCGATGGGTCCCGAGGCGCTGCGCGTCGCGGGCCTGCCGCAGGCGCTGGCGGCGCGCGGACTTGATGTCGTCGATCGCGGCAATCTCGCCGGGCCGCTGAATCCGTGGCTGCCGCCGCACGACGGTTACCGCCACCTCGCCGAAGTCGTCGCGTGGAACCGCGCGCTGATGCAAGCCGAATTGGCGGAACTGGAAGCCGGCCGCATGCCGATCCTGCTGGGCGGCGATCATTGCCTCGGCATTGGCTCGATCAGCGCGGTTGCACGCCATTGCCGCGAACGCGGGCGCAAGCTGCGGGTGTTCTGGCTGGACGCGCACGCGGATTTCAACACCGCCGAGATCACGCCGTCCGGCAACATCCATGGCATGCCGGTCGCATGCCTCTGCGGCCGCGGCCCGCAAGAACTGGTTTCGATGAGCGGGACGGTGCCGGCGATCGCGCCCGACGTGGTGCGCCAGATCGGCATCCGTTCGGTCGATCCCGCGGAAAAACGGCTGGTCCACGATGTCGGCCTCGACATCTACGACATGCGCTACATCGATGAAGTGGGTATGCGGCGCGTGATGGAGAAAGCGCTCGACGGCATGGACGCCGACACGCATCTGCACGTGAGCTTCGACGTCGATTTCCTCGATCCGTCGATCGCGCCCGCGGTCGGGACCACGGTGCCGGGCGGCCCCAGCTACCGCGAAGCGCAGCTATGCATGGAGATGATCGCCGACAGCGGCCGCGCAGCATCGTTGGACATCATGGAACTGAACCCCGCGCTGGACGAGCACAACCGCACCGCCGAACTGGTGGTGGACCTGGTGGAAAGCCTGTTCGGCAAGTCCACGCTGATGCGTGCCTGAAGCCGAAAGCGGTTTCGTCGGGGTGGCTGTTGTGAAAGTCAGGCCACGGAGCTCTTGGCCATGGATGGCGGCCTTGAATGGCCGTGGTGATGCTTGGGTAGCCGCAACCGAGGCGCTAGCCCGTCATTCGGATTCGCGGCGATCAGGGACGATCGCACAAGAAAACGAGACGCGCATCATTCTTTCGGGCCCCGTGGCGTCAACAACTGTTTCAATCGCAAGCCCGCCATGGGGATGAGCATGGCTCTTGCAGAGATCGGGGCGAAGCCGCGGTTGTGCGGCGAGACAAAGCGTTCAGGCGCACCCCGTGGCCAAGCTCCCGCAAACTTTAGGAATCCTCGACGCAATCCCCGGCGCACGCCCGGCCTTGCGCTGGTGCGGCTGGGCGGGCATCGGCGTGCTGGTGCTCCCGGCGGTGATGCTGGCGGTGCTGGCTGCCACCTGCGACCGGGATTTCGGTAGTTCCGTCCTGATCTGGGCATTGGCATTCGCCGGCTTGCTGGCGCTCGCGGCCGCGGGTTGCGCGATGATCCTGGTGCTGTCCAGTTTGCGGCGGATGGCCGAACTGGCACAGGTGCTGTGCGAGCGAAGCAACGGCCCGGTCTTCGTGAAAGACGCCACCCATCGCTACCGGTTCGCCAACGGCGAAGCGGCCGCGCTGGTCGGACGCCAGCCTGCGGAAATCCTCGGCCGGCGCGACAACGAACTCGATCCTGGCCCCGTCGCACTCGCCTTCGAGGAAAACGACCGGGTCTGCCTGGATCGCGACCTGCCGACCCTGTTCCGCGAAACCCAGCAGACGCCGGAAGGCGAGCGTTCCTTCCTGGTCGGCAAGTATCCGTTGCACAACGCGCGCGGGCGAATCGCCGGGCTGCTCGGCGTGGCGCGCGACGTTTCCGACGAACTGGGGTTGCAGAGCGTGATGCGCCGGCGTGCCGACGAAACGCGCGTGTGGCTCGACCTCAATCCCTTGCCGGTGGTGATCTTCGCCGGCACGGAACTGCGCATTCTCAATGCCAACCCGGCCGCCTTGCAGTGCTACGGCTACGACCGCGAGCACATGCTGCACCTGCGCCTGACGGATCTGTTCGCCGAAGAAGAAGCCGCCCGCCTGCACGCCTACCTGCGCAAGGAAGGCCGTGCGCTTCCGCCGGGCAGCGTCACCTGGAAACACCGCAAGGCCAATGGCGAACTGTTCGACGTGATCACCGACATGGGCAACCTGCCGCATGAGCCGGTGCCGTCGCACGTGATGCTGGTGCGCGACGTGTCGGGCGAGCAGGCGGCCAAGGGCGCGCTGGACGAGGCCGAAGCCCGCTACGAGGATCTGATCGAATCCGGCCTGGCGATGGTGTGGATGCACGACCCCGAGGGCCGCCTGCTGTGGGTGAATGCCGCGATGGCCGACGCGCTGGGCTACGAACGCGAAAGCATGGCCGGCCGCGCGCTGTCGGACTTCGTCGCCGAGGAAACGCACGAACACTGGGATGATTATCTTGATCGCACCCGCAGCCTGAAGCGCGACACCGGCTTGCTGCATTTCGTCTCGCGCAATGGCGAGCGGCGCGTGTGGCAATACCACTTCGTGTGCTACCCCGACGCCGAGCCGGAACCTTATGTGCTGTGCTCGGCGCAAGACGTCACCTTGCGCCACCGCTACGAATTGCGCGTGCGCGAGCAGAACCGCCGCGACCCGCTGACCGGGTTCCATACCCGGCGCTATCTCGACACGTTCTCGATGCAGGCGACCGTCGACCAGGAGTGGGGTTGCGTGGTGGTGGACGTGGACTACTTCCGCCAGTTGAACGCCAGCGAGGGCCGCGCGCGTGGCGACGCGGTGCTGCGCGACCTCGCGCACCTGCTGAAGAACCACGCGGGTTCGGACGACGAGCTGGTGCGGATGGGCGGTGACGAGTTCGCGATCGTGCTGCCCCACGCCACCGCCGACACGGTGCGCGAACTGGCTGACAGGCTGTCCGCGGCATCACGCGACGGCATGCCGGCCGTTTTCTCGCTGGGCTGGGCCGTGCGCGAAGCCGGCGAACCGCTGGAATCGACCCTGCGGCGCGCCGACAAGGTGCTGCTGCGGAACCGCGCGCGCGAAAGGAGTTGATTGCGCGCAGGCCACGCCGCGCTTAGCATTCCCTGTTTGCCTTGCCGGCCGGGCCGGCGTGTGGAGCTTGTGGGAATGCGCAGCCATTATTGCGGCTTGATTGGGGCCGCCGAAGTGGGCAAGCCCGTCACCTTGTGCGGCTGGGCCGACGCGCGCCGCGACCATGGCGGCGTGGTGTTCATCGACCTGCGCGACCACGAGGGCATCGTCCAGATCGTGGCCGACCCCGACCGCGCGGACATGTTCGCGGTCGCCAGCAAAGTCGGTTACGAGGATTGCCTGCGCGTCACCGGCACCGTGCGCGTGCGCTCGAACATCAACGAGAAGATTCCGACCGGCCGCTACGAAGTCGTCGCCGGATCCATCGAGCTGCTGAACGCCGCGCGCGACCTGCCGTTCGCGTTGCACGAAAATCCGAACGAGGAGATGCGGCTGAAATACCGCTACCTCGACTTGCGTCGTCCCGGGATGCAGAAGGTGATGCGCACGCGCATCAAGCTGGTGCAGGCGCTGCG
>DATNAW010000077.1:0-6200 GCA_035572335.1 Rhodanobacteraceae bacterium | reverse complement strand
GACTGCAGGCAGGTCGCGTTCACCGGCCAGTACGGCGGCGACAGCCAGGTGTACGTGGTGCCCGCGAGCGGCGGCGAGCCGAAGCAATTGACGTTCTATCCCGCGATGGGTCCGCTGCCGCAGCGCTGGGGTTTCGACAACCAGGTGTACGGCTGGACGCCGGATGGCAAATCGGTGCTGTTCCGCTCGTGGCGCGACTCACGCAACATTTCCGATCCGCGCGTGTTCACCGTCGCCGTCACCGGCGGCCTGCCGACAGTGCTGCCGATGCCGCAGTCGGGCACTGCGCGGTTTTCGCCCGACGGCAAGCAGATGGTGTATTCGCCCAAGTTCCGCGACTTCCGCGACTGGGACCGCTACAAGGGTGGCTGGGCGCAGGATCTCTTCATCTACGACTTCGCGACGAAGTCGGCGAAGAACATCACCAACGATCCCAATACCGACCGCGACCCGGTGTGGATCGGCAAGGACATCTATTTCCTGTCCGATCGCGGGCCGCACCTGAATCTTTATCGCTACGACACCAGCGATGGCAAGACCACCCAACTGACGAACTACCAGAACGACGACGCGCGCTGGGCCAGCGGCGATGCGGCCGGGCAGATCGTGTACGAAGTCACCGGCGCGCTGCACATCTACGACACCCGCAACAACAGCGATCGCGCGCTGACGATCCATGTCCCGAGTGATCTGGTGATGGCGCGCCCATCCGAGCGCAGCGTCAAGAAATACGTCGAGGATTACGCGCTCAGCCCCAACGGCAAGCGTGCCGCGTTCACCGCGCGCGGCGACATCTTCAGCATGCCCCTGGAACACGGCATCACGCTGGACCTCACCCACACGCCGGGCGCGCATGAACGCGAGGTGTCGTGGTCACCCGACGGCAAGCGTGTCACGTACATTTCCGACGAGAGCGGCGAGGAAGAAGTCTGGGTGCGCGATGCGGACGGCACCAACCCGGTGATGCTGACGAAGGGCGTGATCGGCCGTTTGTACGGCACGTTGTGGTCGCCGGATGGAAAGAACATCGCGTTCGTGGATTCCAGCAATCGCATCCACGTGGTCGGCACGTCGGCCGGTGCGAACGATCAAGTGATTGCGCAAGACCCCGGCGTTTCGCGGCGCGACTACGCGTGGTCACCGGGCGGACACTACCTCGCGTACTCGCTGACCGACAAGGACACGCAGTTGCCGCGGCTGTACGTGTACGACCTGGGTTCCGGCAAGGCCGTCGAACTGGGGCGCGAATACGCCGACGCGATGGCGCCGGCGTTCTCGCCCGACGGCAAGTACCTCTACTTCCTCGGCGATCGCGAATGGTCGCCGCAGTTTTCCAGCGTGGAACTGGATTACGCGAGCAACCGCACCACGCAAATCCTCGCCTACGCATTGCGCAAGGGCGTCGACGATCCGTTCGCGCCGCGCAACGACAGCGCGACCAGTGACGACAACGCGCCGGATTCCTCCGCGCCTGCGAAGAAGGGCGACGATCACGGGAAGTCCAAGTCGCAGGTCAACGACAAGATCGATTTCGACGGCATCGACCAGCGCCTGGTGCGCGCCCCGATCGATCCCGACAACGTCCAGTGGCTTGCGGTCAGCCAGAAGGCGATCCTGTACGCGACCGCGGGCGCGCCGTTCCTGGGTCGCGAAAGCGCGCTGCCGTTGAAGATCCACGCGTGGTCGTTCAAGGATCGCAAGGACAGCGACGTCTATACGTACAAGCCGCAAGGCGGCGGTGGCGAGGGTGGCGGCGGCGCGGCGCCGCTGGCGTTGTCGGCCGACGGTTCGACATTGCTGGTGCACGACGGCGACGACTACAAGGCCATCGACCTTTCCGCGCCCAAGCCCGAACCCAAGGACGTGAAGCTGGACGGCTTGTTCATGCGGGTCGATCCGAAGGCCGAATACGCGGAAATCTTCAACGACGTGTGGCGGCGTTATCGCGACTACTTCTACGTCAGCACCATGAATGGCTACGACTGGAACGCCTTGCGCGCCAAGTACCAGCCGTTGCTGAAGTACGTCGGCGACCGCACCGATCTCAACTACGTGCTGGGAGAAATGGTCGCCGAGATTTCCAACTCGCACACCTACGTCGCGGGCGGCGATCTCGGCCTGCCGGACAAACCTCACGTCGGATTGCTGGGCGCGGACTTCAAGCTGGATGCCGCGAGTGGCCGTTACCAGGTCGCCGATGTGTTTGCAGGCGAGAACGACGAGCCGCGCTACCGTTCGCCGCTCACCGAAGTGGGCGTGGACGTGAAGCCCGGCGATTACATCCTCGCGATCAACGGTACGCCGCTGACCAAGGATGAAAATCCATATCGCCTGCTGCGGATTGCGCCGGGACAGATGGTGCAGTTGCTGGTCAACTCGCGCCCGGGCACCGACGGTGCGCGCACGGTACTGGTGAAACCGATCGGCAGCGAGATGGACCTGCACTACTACGACTGGGTGCAGGCGAATCGCGACTACGTCGCCAAGGCCAGCAATGGCCAGATCGGTTACCTGCACATTCCCGACATGGGCGTGGATGGTGCGCGCGAGTTCATCAAGTGGTACTACCCGCAGCTGCGCAAGCCGGGCCTGATCATCGACGTGCGTGACAACGGCGGCGGCTTCATGTCGCAGACCATGATCGAACGCCTGTCGCGCAAGCTGCTGGCGTACAACTACCTGCGCGGCAGTTCGATCACCGGCACCTATCCGGGTGCGACGTACCTTGGGCACCTTGCCGCGCTCAGCAACGGCACCACCGCATCGGACGGCGACATCTTCTCGTACATGTTCAAGCAGGCGAAGCTGGGCCCCCTGATCGGCACGCGCACCTGGGGCGGCGTGGTCGGCATTGGCGACCTCGGGCCCTTGATCGACGGCGGCAGCGTCAACGTGCCGCAGTTCGCTGGCATTGTCGGGCTCGACGGCAAGTACACAGTCGAAGGCCACGGCGTCGAACCCGATATCGTGGTCAACGAGGACGTGTCGCAGCAACTGGCGGGCAAGGATCCACAACTCGACAAGGCCATCGAGGTGCTGCAGAAGGAAATCCAGGCGCATCCGCTGAACCTGCCGCCGCAGCCGCCGGGGCTGGACAAGGCGCCGCCAAACATGCGGCCGAAGTCGGCGTCGAGCACTGCGTCCGCGGGCTGATTGATTGCACGCGCGCCCGTTCGGACCGGCGCGCGTGCATCAGCGGGACGTGTTGGCGGTTTGTTCCGCGCGCAACTGCTGCCGCAAGGTTTCCGCATCGCTCCAGGTCAGTGGCGTGCGCTTGCCGGCCAGCCGCAGCAACCGCCGTGCGCGCCGCTGTTTGGCGACGACGCGCAGCCAGCGCGGATTCAATGGTTCTGTCGTGAACGCGTGCAGCATCCGTCCATCGCTGGCGAAGTGGCGGCCCAGCTTTTTCGCCAACCGTTCAAGGCTCGCAGCCGTGTAGAACCCAACGTGATGGCCGGTTTCGGGCGCGTAGTAATGCCATTCGCCCGGCCGCGGGGTGTTCGGAGGCAGCAATTCGGTGGAGAAGATCAGGAAGGGCGCGCGTTCGGTGAGTTGCCGGAACGTCGGCAGCGGATCGACCAGGTGCTCGGCGACTTCGAAACAGGTGACGAGGTCGTACGCGCGGTTGCCGTCGTCTTCGAAAGCCCGCGCGAACAGGTTCTCGCAATGCGGATCGGTCCAGCGGAAATCGTGGCCGCGATCGCGCATCAGCCGCACGAACAGGCCGGTGCCGCCGCCGTAATCGAGCGACGTGCGCACGCCGCGAAAGCGCCAGCGCAGCAGCGCGTCCACCGCATCCGCCAGCCACAGGTTGCGCGTCACGATGCCGGTGTCGAGCGCAGCGATCGCGCGATCGGCATACGCTTCGTCCAGCCAATGCGGACTCTCGATCGCGACGTAGCCGCAGGTGCGGCAGCGCTGGTAGTGCGCGCGATGGCGGCCGAGGACCACGAGTTCACCGAACGGTTCGGTGACGCCGTCGCACAGTTTGCAGTTCATGGGTCAGGGTTTGAATTCGTGCACGGCATCGGCGGCGTCGCGCAGCGAGGCGGCCGCGGACACGGGTTCGACGCCGTGGCCGATCACGCCGAGGCACGGCGCGGCCAGCGAGCGGTTCAAGGTGACTAGGTTTTCCTTGGGGTACTGCAGGTCCGGATCGATGCGATTGCCGATCCAGCCCAGCAATTCGCAGCCGTCGGCGCGGATCGCGCGCGCGGTGAGTTGCGCGTGATTGAGGCAGCCGAGTTTCAATCCCACCACGAGGATCACCGGCAATTGCAGGTGGCGTGGAATGGCGTTGACGCGCAGCGATTCCGAAATCGGCGCCAGCCAGCCGCCTACGCCTTCGACCACGATGGCATCGCCGTGCATGATCGCGATGCGGTCGTAGGCGTCCTCGATCGGCGGCAGCGTCACCTCCTCTTCCACTTCCGCGGCGGCGATGTGCGGCGACACCGGCGGCGCGAAGGCGAATGGGTTGCAATCCTGGTAGCGCTCGGGCTTGGGGTCGCTCGCGGCGATCAGCGCCAGCGCGTCGTCGCTGCGCAAGCCTTCCGGCGTTTCCTTGCAGCCGCTGGCGACGGGTTTCATGCCGGTCGCGCGCAGGCCCGCCGCGCGCAACGCGTGCAGCAGCGAGCAGGCCGCCCAGGTCTTGCCTATGCCGGTATCGGTGCCGGTGATGAATACGCCTTTCGCCTTCATGACGCCGCTCCGATGGCGGCGAGTCGCCGCCGTAAATGCCCCCGCAAGGCCAGGTTGGACACGGGGATGAGCCAGTAAACCAGTCCGGGTACCACCTCGCGCACGCCGCGCGTGTCGGTTACCAGCAGCATCGCGAGCGCGGCAGACAGGATGCCGACGCCGGTCTGGATGCACCACCGCCAGACGCTGGACCGGGTCACCGCGATTTCGAAGGGTTCCAGCGCGAGCTTGTGGCGCAGCCGGAGCGCATAGAGATAGAACAGCATGACCACTGCCGACATGCTGGTGTACGCGATGCCGAAGATCTCGTAGGTTTTTTTCCAGTCGCGCGGTGAGCGCACCGTGGCCGGACTGTCGCCCAGAGAAATGGCCGCGTCGAACATCATGTGCAAGGGATAGACATAGATCAGCACAAGGAAAACCAGCAACAGGCTGAGCATGACGCTGCGGCCATCCTCCACGCCGTAGCGCTTGTACCACATGTAGTGCGCGTACCAGAACACGCACAGCAGGGCAAAGCTGGCGGCGTAACCGGGCAGGCCCGACAGCGCACGCATCAATTCGTCGATATTGGTTGGCGGGTGCCCGGCCCCGATGACCAGCAAGGTGACTGCGAAGGCAAATGCCGCGTCCGTGAATGCCTCGATCCGGGTGTTCTCGCCCCCGCGAAAGCGAAAGCCATGGCGGTCGGTTCGTTCAGCCCGGGTCATGGCGGTTCGTCGCGCAGCGTCGCGGGCTCTCCGCCGCGTGTTTGGCGCGGCGCCGGCAACGGCTCGTGGCTTGCGGGCGGGATGGCTTGCACATTGGGCGATAATAAGGTGTTTCGTTCGAGCGGACGCGCAAAAAACGCGCCGCTCAACCCAATCTCCTTCAGGAGTGCACTCAAGTGTTTGAAGCTGCCCCCATCATCGCCACCGACAAACCAACGCTGTACGCCGAACTCGCGCAGCAGGCGCGCGGCCTGCTGCATGGCGAAACCAACCTCGTCGCCAACGCCGCCAATTTCGCCGCACTCGTCTTCAACGCGTTACCCGACATCAATTGGTGCGGCTTTTATTTCCTCGAAGGCGGCGAACTGGTGGTCGGGCCATTCCAGGGCAAGCCGGCCTGCATCCGCATCGCGCTGGGACGCGGCCTGTGCGGCATTGCCGCGGTGGAGCGCGCGACGCAGGTGGTGGAGGACGTCGCCGCCCATCCCAATCACGTTTACTGCGACAGCGCATCGCGCTCGGAAATCGTGGTGCCGCTGGTGCGCGCTGATGGTTCGCTGCTGGGCGTGTGGGATGTTGATTCGCCGAACCTCGCGCGCTTCGACGACGAAGACCGCGCCGGCATGGAAGCGTTGTGCGCGGAGTTCATGCGGATGGCAGCCTGACGGAGCCTTTCAACGCGCCGTGAAATCAACCACGTCGCCCGACTCCGGAAATTCATGTTCGACGGTGTGCGGCTGCAGCGCGGGCCAGCGTCGTGATCCGAACGCGCCCCAATCCGTGACGCGG
>DATNAW010000076.1:0-11489 GCA_035572335.1 Rhodanobacteraceae bacterium | reverse complement strand
GCAGCGTGCGCAGGCGATCGGCATGACCGACCGCGTCGAACACGTTGTCGGTGGCCAGCACGAAATCGAAGCTGGCATCCTCGAAAAGGCCCATGTCGGCCATGTCGGCCAACGCCATGGGCACATGGGGAAAGGCCCGCCGAAACCAGGCGACCATCGCGGGCGAGGAGTCGATGCCCTGGTATCGGCGCGCAAGCGGCGCAAGATAAGCGGTGGTGCGGCCCGGGCCCACGCCGATGTCCAACACATCCTTGCCGGCGAAGGCGGGCTGGTACCGCAACAGTGCCACGGCTTCGGCGCGGGTGAGCAAGACATCGCGCCCATAGCGCCGCGCGGCGCGCCGGTGGCGATAGACATTCGCGTTGTGCTCGCGCTGGAACGCTTCGATGCCCCCGATATTCAGCGGGGACCGCGACGCGGGTTCAAGCGTACCGCACGTCTGTATGCCCGCATGGGATGGCGGGCGCAGGCGGCGGATGAAACCCCTTTCCATGGGAATGCACCTCTGAAGTTATTGTGCGCGTGATCACATTAACGGTGCAATTGGCGCCGGAACGCATCCATGGCGACGCGACTGGCCGGCAGCTGCCGTCACGATTGCGTGAAAACATTTGCCGCAAAGCCCGGCGGCTGCACGTCTGCAGAAGATGTTGGATAATTAACGGATGGCAGCGATTCCAAAAACTTCCGGGGAAATCGAGAAGATGCGTGTGGCCGGCCGCCTCGCGGCCGAAGTGCTGGCTGTGCTGAAGGACCACATCAAGCCCGGCGTCACCACCGAGCAAATCGATCAGATCGCCCATGACCATATCGTGAACGTGCAGCACGCGATCCCGGCCAACGTGGGCTATCGCGGCTTCCCGAAGACGCTGTGCACGTCGGTCAACCACGTGATCTGCCATGGCATCCCCAGCCCCGGCAAGGTGCTGAAGGAAGGCGACATCATCAACTGCGATGTCACCGTCATCAAGGACGGCTGGCATGGTGACACGTCGCGCATGTATTTCGTGGGCCAACCGTCGGTGCTGGCCAGGCGGCTGGTCGACACGACGTACGAGGCGATGATGCTGGGCATCCAGCAGGTGAAGCCGGGTGCGACGCTGGGCGACATCGGCCATGCCATCCAGCAGCACGCGGAGGCCGCCGGCTACTCGGTGGTGCGCGAATATTGCGGACACGGCATCGGCCGCATCTACCACGATGAACCGCAGGTGTTGCATTACGGCCGCCCGGGCGAAGGCATGCGCCTGGAAAAGGGCATGACCTTCACGGTCGAACCCATGGTCAACGCCGGCAAGCGCCAGACGCGGCAGATGCCGGATGGCTGGACGGTGGTGACCAAGGACCACTCGCTCTCGGCGCAATGGGAGCATACCGTTGCGGTGACCGACGACGGTTATGAAATCCTGACGGCTTGGCCGGATGCTTGAAGGGCAGGTGAGGGGTTGGGGGCGAATTCCGCCATGGCGGAGTCGCCAAGTGCATCGCGGGGTTTTGCGCGAACCCCGAGTCGTTGAGCCAGTACGATCAGGGCGCCCTCGCTATTCGTCCCTCGTCCCGGATGGCCATGACATCCACCATCGCAGCTCCTCCACCGCCACGCCTTCCGTCCGCGCTGCCGCGCGCGGGTGTGTCGCGCGATGCGCGCGCGGCGTTGCGGCAACTTCTGGATGATCATGCACGCGCGTTGACCGCGGCGTTTCGGCAGGGTGCCGACGCCGGACTATTGGCGCACGCCCGCGCGGATGTCGTGAGCACGGTCTGCGGCCATGTCTGGTCGGCGTGCGTGGGCGAAGCGGGCGATGCCGCATTGTTTGCAGTCGGCGGATTCGGGCATGGCGTGTTGTTTCCATTTTCCGACATCGACCTGCTGGTGCTGCACGATCCCGATCCCGCACCTGCGCTGACGCGCGCGCTGGAAGCATTCTTCGGCTGCCTGTGGGACATCGGCCTGAAGCCCGGACAAGCGGTGCGTACGCTCGCGCAATGCCGCCAACTGGCGGCGGCGGATGCCGGTGTGTTCACCAGTCTGCTCGACGCGCGTCGCATTGCCGGCGCCGAACGTTTCACGCAGGCCTTGGGTGCACTCGTCGACGATGCCGCGTTGTGGTCGCCCGATGCCTATCTCGCGGCGAAGCTCGAGGAACGCGCGCGGCGCCACGCGCGCTTCGACGACACCACCCACAACCTCGAACCCGATTTGAAGGACGGCCCGGGCGGCCTGCGCAACCTCGACCTGATCCGCTGGCTCGGCAAGCGCTTGATCGGGGTGCCCGATCTCGATGGCCTGGTCGGTGCGCGTCTGCTGGAGGCGAGCGAGCGCGATGCGTTGCGCGACGCGCGCGCGGTATTGCGCCGCATCCGTTATGGCCTGCACCTCGAAGCGGGTCGCGCGGAAGAACGTCTGCTGTTCGACTGGCAACGTGCGTTGGCGGCGAAACTCGGTTACGAAGACGCAAACAGCGTCGGCAACGCGGCCGTCGAACGCTTCATGCAGGATTACTTCCGCGCCGCGGGCGTCGCCGAGCGCTTGCTCACCCAATTGCTGGAACGCCTGCAGGAACACCTGCATCCGCTGCCGCCGCCGCGCGAACTCGACGCGCACTTCGCGATGCGCGGCAGCCGGCTCGAACTGCGCGACCCCGGATGGTTGCTGGAAGCGCCCGACGGCCTGATCGAAGTGTTCGCCAGGCGCTTCGACGTCGACGGTTGCGCCGGCATCACCGCCGCCACGATGCGCGCGGTGGAGCACGCGCTGGTCGCGTACGGCACTACGCTGTCGCGCAATCCGGATGCGTTGGCGGCGTTCCTGCGCTTGCTGCGACGCGGCGCATCCGCAGTGCGCGTGCTGGAAGCGCTGAACCGGCACGGCGTTTTGGCAGCGATCCTGCCGTCGTTCGCGCGCGTCGTCGGACGCATGCAGTACGACCTCTTCCACATCTACACCGTCGACGAACATACGCTGCGCGTGCTGCACAACATTGCACGCTACGCATTACCTGAAACGCGTGCTGCTTTGCCACTGGCGTGCGGCGCCTTCGCGCGCTTGGCCAAACCCGAGTTGTTGCTGCTGGCCGGCCTGTTCCACGACATCGCCAAGGGCCGCGGGGGCGATCATTCGCAGCTTGGCGAAACCGAGGCGCGTGCGTTTTGCCGCAGCGTGGCCTTGGGCGAAGACGACACCGAGGAAGTCGCGTGGCTGGTGCGCTGGCATCTCCTGATGAGCGTGACCGCGCAGCGCCAGGACATCGCCGACCCCGAAGTCGTGCATCGTTTCGCGGTGCAGGTCGGCGACTGGGACAGGCTCGACATGTTGTACCTCCTGACCATCGCGGATATCACGGGCACCAGTCCGAAACTGTGGAATTCGTGGAAGGACCGGCTGCTGGCGGACTTGTATGTCGCGGCACGCTACGTATTGCGTCGCGACCTGGAGCGCCCGGCGCGCGCCGAGGTTCGCGTGCGCGAAGTGCGCGAACGCACGCTGGTGCTGCTCGCCGAACAGGGCCGCGACGGCGCGGCGTCCGGCGCCGTGCTGGACGCATTTCCCGACACCGCGTTGCTGCGCCAGCGTCCGGAATCGCTGGCGTGGCAGGTGGAAGCCACGCTCGACTCGAAGGATGCGGCCACGGTCGTCGCGGTGCGGCCACCCGATGTACGCGGCGGCACCGAGCTGTTCGTGTGCACGCCGGACCGCGACGGCGTGTTCGCCGCGGTCGCTGCGACGCTCGACCGCCTGCGGCTGGATGTGGTGGCCGCGCGCGTGATGTCTTCGCGCGACGGACGCGCGCTGGACACCTTTACGGTGCTGGAATCGGGCTCGCAGGCGCCGGTGCCCCTCGAGCGCG
This sequence comes from Rhodanobacteraceae bacterium, assembly GCA_035572335.1. Taxonomy (GTDB): domain Bacteria; phylum Pseudomonadota; class Gammaproteobacteria; order Xanthomonadales; family Rhodanobacteraceae; genus 66-474. The sequence continues at coordinate 7,641 of DATNAW010000076.1, read as the reverse complement.
CCGCCGAATTGCAGCGTGCGCTGGAAGGCGCGCTGGGTGCACCCGTGCTGCGCACGCAACCGACGCACCGGGGGCTCACCCGTCGGCTGCGCCATTTCCAGAGGCCGCCGCGCATCGACTTCAACGGCGGCGACGGACAACCGCTGACCCGGCTCGCCCTCGTCTGCAGCGATCGGCCCGGCCTGCTGGTGGCGATCGCACAAGCGTTCCTGGATGTCGGCGTGCGCGTGCACGACGCGCGCATCGCCACCTTCGGCGACCAGGTGGAGGATTTCTTCGAACTGAGCGACAGCCACGATGCGCCGTTGGACGACGCGCAACAGCAATCGCTGCGCGAAGCATTGCAGCGGCGGCTCGCACCCGCCAGCATGGCGGCCGGCCAGGCCAGGTGAGATGCGCGCAATGCACGAATGGGAATCGTTGATCGACGCAGCATGGGAAAGGCGCGCCGCGCTGGACGCGGCCGATGTGGGCACGTTGCGCACGCCGCTCGATCAGGTCATGAATGCGCTCGAGGCGGGTGCCTTGCGCGTGGCCGAGCCCGACGGGCGGGGTGGCTGGCGCGTCAACCAGTGGGTGAAGCGCGCGATCCTGTTGTACTTCCGCGTGCACGACATGCGGGTGATGGATGGCGGCCCGATGGCGGCGTTCGACAAGGTGCCGCTGCGTTTTTCCGGTGCCGACGAAGCGGCATTCCGCAACGCGGGCGCGCGCGTGGTGCCTGGTGCGCTGGTGCGCCGCGGCGCCTTCGTCGGAAAGGATGCGGTGCTGATGCCGAGCTACGTCAACATCGGCGCGCATGTCGGTCCCGGTGCGATGGTCGATACCTGGGCGACCGTGGGTTCTTGCGCGCAGATCGGCGCACGCGTGCATCTTTCTGGCGGCGTCGGCATCGGCGGCGTGCTCGAACCGCTGCAGGCGAGTCCCACGATCATCGAGGACGACTGCTTCATCGGCGCGCGATCGGAAGTGGTCGAGGGTGTGATCGTCGAACGCGGCAGCGTGCTCGGGATGGGCGTGTACCTCGGCCAATCGACGCGCATCTACGATCGCACAATGAAAACGATCAGCTACGGCCGGGTGCCCGCCGGCAGCGTGGTGGTGTCAGGAACATTGCCGTCCGCGGACGGTTCGCACAGCCTGTATGCGGCGGTCATCGTCAAGCGGGTGGACGATAAGACGCGCGCCAAGACTTCGATCAATGAACTGCTGCGGAGCGGTGAATGAATGCGACCCTGTATGGATTACCGACCTGCGACACCTGCCGCAAGGCGCGCAACTGGCTGGATCGTTTCGGCGTCGCGCACACGTTCGTCGACTATCGTGCGAACCCGGTTCCGGCGGCGACGCTGAAGGATTGGGCGCGGCAGCTCGGCGGCTGGGAGAATCTGATCAACAAGGCATCAACAACATGGCGTAACCTGTTGCCCCAGCGCAAGAATCCAGCCGGCGATCCGGAATGGACCTTGCTGCTAAAGGAATATCCAGCGCTGGTCAAGCGGCCCGTCGTGGTACGCGAGAATGGCGAAGCCAGCGTCGGCTTCAGTGACGGCGCCTTCAAGAAGCTGTTCGGCAGGGCGCAGACGTGACCGACGCGCGCGTCCATCGCTATCTCAAGAACCTTTGCGTCGAGCGCGACAACGAGGCGCTGTACACGCGTCTTGCCGCAGTCGCTTCCGATCCGCGCCTCGCGCGCGCGTACCGGCGCATCGCGGACGGCGAGCGCGCCAATGCGGCGTTCTGGGAATCGCGCCTGCGCGACATGGGCGCGGAAGTCCCGTCGCCGCATCCGCGCACCCGCGTACGGGTGCTGGGTGCATTGGCGAAGTGGTTCGGCACCGGTTTCGTGATGCCGACCGTGGTGCGCCTGGAACACGCCGATCATCTCGAAACACCAGTGGATCGCGAAGGGCATCGCGACCATTTCGTGAGTGCCGACAAGCGTGTGCCGCCGCACCGGCATCGCGCCGCAGGTGGCAACACCCTGCGCGCGTCGGTGCTGGGCGCGAACGACGGGCTGGTCTCCAATGTAAGCCTGGTGATGGGCATGGCCGGCGCGGCCACGGGCAATCACGCGGTGTTGCTGGCCGGCCTTGCGGGCCTGGTGGCGGGTGCGTGTTCGATGGCGCTGGGTGAGTGGTTGTCGGTCAACAGTTCGCGCGAGTTCTACCAGGCGCAGATCACCGAACGCGCCGAACGCCTCGCGGTTGCGCCGGAAGAGGGTGTGCGCCACATCGCTGGCATTTATCGCGACAAGGGCCTCGGGCGCGCGAAGGCGGAACACCTGGCCGAGCATCTGTCCGAAACGCCGCGCACCGCGCTCGACACGGTGGTGCGCGAAGATTTGGGCGTCGATCCGTCGGAACTCGGCGGCTCGGCCTGGAGCGCGGCCGTTTCGTCGTTCTGTTTCTTCGCTTTCGGCGCGATCTTCCCGGTGGCGCCGTATTTCTTCCTCGGCGGCCGCGCGGCGATGTTCGCGAGCCTCGGCACCACGTTCTGCGGTTTGTGCCTGATCGCGATCGGAACTTCGCTGTTCACCGGACGCACGCTCGCTTTCTCGATAGCGCGCCAGCTGGTGATCACCAGTGTCGCCGCCGCCATCACTTTCGGCGTGGGACACGTGCTCGGCAACGTGATCACGCGTTGATCGCGCGTTGCTATGCTGCGCGCGGTTCTTGACCGTGCGAGTGCCCCATGTCGGAAGTCTTCGATCTCACCCGTGAGTTGATCCGCCGCCGCTCGCTGACCCCGGACGACGCGGGATGCATGGCGTTGATCACGGCGCGGCTGGAGCGCGCGGGGTTTCGTTGCGAGCACTTGCGCTACGGTGATGTCGCCAACCTTTGGGCGAGGCACGGGTCGGATGGTCCGGTGCTCGCGTTTCTTGGCCATGTCGATGTCGTGCCGAGCGGTCTTGAACAGGAATGGATGTCTCCGCCTTTCGAGCCCGAGGTGCGCGACGGCAAGCTGTACGGGCGTGGCGCGGCCGACATGAAATCGGGCGTCGCGGCCATGGTGGTGGCGTTGGAGCAATTCGCCACCGCGCATCCGGATCATTCCGGAACCGTGGCGCTGTTACTGACGAGCGACGAAGAGGGTCCGGTCAATCTCGATGGCGTGCGTCGTGTCGCGCAGCATTTCCGCGAGACGGGGCAGCGCATCGACTGGTGCGTGGTCGGCGAGCCGTCATCGAAGGAAAAGCTTGGCGATCTGATTCGCGTCGGCCGCCGCGGCTCGCTGTCGTTCCGGTTGACGGTGCATGGCATCCAAGGCCACGTCGCCTATCCCGATCTTGCGAAAAATCCGATCCACGCCCTTGCACCCGCGCTGGCGGAACTCGCTGCGACGCGATGGGACGAAGGCAACGCGGACTTCCCGCCTACGACGTTCCAGGTTTCCAACATCCATGCTGGCGCCGGCGCGTTGAACGTGATTCCGGGCAGCCTCGTGGTCGACGCCAACTTCCGCTTCGGCACCGCGAGCAGCGCCGCATCATTGCGCGAGCGCACCGAAGCGATCCTGAAAAAACACGGATTCGATTACACGATCGAATGGAATCTATCGGGCGAGTCGTTCCATGCGCCGAAAGGCGGCCAGCTGCGCGAAGCGGTGATCGACGTTTGCCGCGAAGTGTGCGGCATCGAACCCGAGTCCAGCACCGGCGGCGGCACGTCGGATGGCCGTTTCATCGCGCCGCTGGGCGCCGAGGTCGTCGAGATCGGTCCCGTCAACGCGACGATCCACAAGATCGACGAATGCGTCGCGCTCGTCGATCTCGAACGCCTGCCGGCGATCCATTTGGCCATCGCCGAGCGATTGCTCGGCGGGTGACTCCATTTCAGGCCGCGGCTTTCGCGCGCCTGAGCAAGCCTTTCGCCAGGAACAACTCGACGCGCTCGAACGGGATGCGATCGCCTGCGTCGCCGCCGTAGTACGCCTCGACGATGTTGCCGCCTTCGTCGATCAGGAAATCGGCGGGCATCAGGTTGGTGGTGTTGAGGCCGGCCAGTCCGACGATGCGCAGGCCTTTCAGCAGGGTCGGGATGCGCGTCACCACGCCTTTCCATTTGCGCCAGAACGAACGCTCGATGCCGTAGGCTTCGTGCGCGCTGGACGTCGGGTCGGCGATCACGGTGAAGGGCCGCGGCTTGCGCGCCACGAATCTTCGGACTTGTTCGGGCGTCGAGGTGAATACCGCGATCACGTCCAGCCCCAGCGCCGACAGGCTGGCGTGATGGTGCGTCAGTTCGTAGATGCGGAAGTTGCAGAACGGGCAAGCGGCGTCGCGGAAAAAACACAGCAGCGTGCGGCGGCCACTGGCGCCGCCGATCGCGACGGGTTTTCCGTGGATGTCTTTCAGCACCAGCGACGGTGCGATGGTCGGTGATTTCAAGCGCATGACACTCCCCTGTTGGTGTGCTGCCTTCGTGGCAGTCGCGTCGATTCGCGGGCGCGAGCTCCGATCGCGGCACGAGCGTATCCCGCCTGTCGTGTAGTGGCATGAGCGGATGTGCAAAGCTTATGGGTCATGCGTTCTACGGCGTCCGAACCATGCCGGGAACGAACTCGAACCAGCCCGGCAGACGCGCTATTCGCCGTCCGCGGGCGCGAACACGGCGAACATCCCCGCATACGGTTTCACCATGAACGCGGGTGCGCCGTAGTAGTCGCCGTCCACGTAGATCTGCGACAGCGTGCCGTCGAGGTACAGCGCCTTGCGGCAACCGAGCTTGTCGCGGAACAGCCGCGCGAATTCGTGGAAGTTCACCGGCGCGGTGCTGACCGCGAACATGACCTCGTCCGGCCTGGGCGCGCACACGCCGCTGCGCCACTTGGTGCTGTCGGAACCGGCGTCGAAGTTCGGATTGATCTTGCCGTCGATCACCAGCATCGGGCCGGACTGCGTCGCCCAGCGCGGTTGCGCGTGCGCGGCGGCGAAGTCGGCGGTGGTCTGCACCGAGGCATGGCCTTGCGCATCGATCGCGAACACGCCGTTCGGCAGCAGCGAAAAGTTGCCGGATGCTGGATTGCCGTGCGCGGTGTTGAGCGGCTTCAACGCCTTGCCGTTTTCGACGTAGAGCCCCAGCGGTTCACCCTGTGCGTCATAGATGCCCGCGTTGGCGGCGAACAGCAACCGCCGTCCGTGTGCAGCGCCCCACTGCTGCAGCGCATGGAGGCTGGCGAACGGCTTGCCCGTCGCGGGATCGCGCCAGTGCAGGTCCAGCCCGGCCTTCGCGGTGTCGATGGTCACGACGCGAAAGTGCACGTTGTCGAACACCACGTCGTGACTGGAGATGCCGTGCGAGGCCTGCGTGCACGCGGCAGGCAACACGCCGGCGAGCAGTGCCACCAGACCGCAGGCCAGCCGCGCGCGTTTCCCGCGAAAAAGATATTCGAAAGTCATGCGCCGATGGTCGCCGGTTTGCATGCGATCACGCAAGCGCGATGCGCCGGGCGTGCACGGCTTCGCGAACGCGGTCAACCGGCCGGCGACAACGTCAAGCGATATTTCGCAGGCCCCGGCAACAACGGCGTCGGCTTGCCATGCACCCATGCTTCGTGGCCCTTGCCGAACCAGGGCGAGAGCGGGTTGTCGGATTGTCCGGCCGGCATTTCCAGGATGCCTTGCGCCTCGTTGCCGGGTTGCACGTCCAGGCGCATGGATGCGCCGAACGCCGGATGCAACACGCGTGGCATGTTGTTGTCGCCCGCGAGTTCGTCGGGCGGCATGTCGAAGAATCCGCGCAGCCATCCCGGCAACGCGACCGACAAAGGATTGTCGATTTTCGCGGTGTTGTATTGGCCCCAGGTCTTGTCCGCGAGCGGTCCGGGCAACGCGGCCAATTGGTCGGCCACTTGCCTGGCGGAGTCGGCGAGCAGCGCGTCCCAGCTCTTGTACTTCGGATCGAGCAGCCACGCGGGCTTCTGCGTCACCAGCGTCCACACGGCATATTCGCCGACTTGGGGCGTGGGCCATTCGAAGGCCTTCCATTTCGCGGTGGCCCGCGCGGTGAATGGTGCCAGCGCGTTGTCGCGCGCCTTCAGGCGGAACATGCGAACGATCCGGTAGCCGACGCTGCTGGTGGCAGCGCGGGCTTGCCAGTTTTGCACGAAAGGTTTCAGTGACTGCAGTTTCGGATCGTGCGAGGCATCCAGCACGCCCAGCAACAACTTCTGCCAACGCGCCAGGAACAGCGCGCGATTGTCGAGCTGGGTATCCAGCATCTCTTGCGCATTGAAATGATTGCGCGCCTGCAGATCGTCGCGAACTTGCTGCGCGCGCGCGCCGAGATCGTAGCCGCCGTCGCCAATCAAATTGAGCGCGTCGCCGGAAACGATGCGCTGGTTGGCCGTCCAGATGCGCGAACCGACTGGATTCTCGATGCGCGGATCCTGCGCGGGCTCCGCGTAGCCGACCCAGCCCGTGCCCGCTTTCGACCAGTCGGCCGGCGCGGAAGGATCGAAGCCCGCGCGCAGCGGAATCACGCTGCCGGCGATGCTCCACCCGATGTTGCCGTGCGCATCCGCGACCACCAGGTTCTGCGGCGGAATGCCGATGGTCGGCGCCAGTGCAAGCGCCTGTTCCACCGTGTCCGCGGTTTCGAGTTTCATCAGGTTGAGGTTGACTGCGCGTGGATCCTGCGCGGTCCACGCGAGCGCCAGCGATGTCCCGTCCGGAGCCCTGGCCATGATCGGACCCCAGATCGTGTCCTCGACCGTGACGTGCGCGTCGGGCGCGCCCTTCACGTGGATCACTTCATCGTGCTTGACGATATTGGCCCAGCCGGCCGGCGTCTTGTATTGCGACGCGTCTTCCGGATTGCGGATCACGCGCACCCAGTCCATCCAGTCGCCCGAGCTGTTGGTGAAGCCCCACGCGATATGGCCGTTGCTGCCGATAACCAATGCGGGCGCGCCGGGCAGGGTGACGCCGTTCAACTCGATCATCCGTTGCGGATCGGCAGGATCGGGATAGCGCAGTTGCGCGCGGTACCAGATGTTCGGAACGCGCAAGCTGAGGTGTGGATCGTTGGCGAGGATTGCGCCGCCACCGGTGAGCGCGCCGCCGACGGCGGAACCGTTGCTGCCGATGCCGGTGTTGGCGCGGTCTGCCAGCGCGACCGCGCGCGCGCCGTTTGCGAGCGCGACTTTCGACGATGGCGAGTGGCGCAAGTCGAACACGGAGGGGTCCGGCAAGGGCACGGGTTCCGTCGGAGCGCCTTGCATCGGCGCTTCCCACTGCGGCGACGGCGCCAGCAGGAAGTCCGCCAGCGCTTTCGGCAGCACCGCGCGCATCCGTGCAATGTTCAGTTCGCGCGGATTGTCGCCATCCTCGTTGAGGTCGAAGAACATCGCGTCGATGGTCAGGATGGTGTCGGCATCGGTCCACGGCTGCGGCCTCTCGCCCAGCAGCAGGTATTGCCATGGACGCACGGAAAGATGCGCCAACCCCGCGTTGACGCCGGCCGTATAGGCGGCCATGAACTTGCGCTGGTTCGCGTTCATCAGCGCGAGCTCGTGTTCCGCCAGTGCGCGGAAACGATGCTGTCGATGATTTTTGTCGACCTTCAATGCCGCCTCGCCGACCAGCGCGGCCAGTTCGCCCGCGGCCACGCGGCGCTGCAGATCCATCTGGAAGAA
>DATNAW010000075.1:0-12999 GCA_035572335.1 Rhodanobacteraceae bacterium | reverse complement strand
CATTTGCAGGCGTGTCTTGCAGGATTGCAGTGATCCAGGTGACACGCTGGGGTTCGCGAAGGCCGCTCACCACAACCTACCAATTCAATTCCGGCACTGTCGCGCGGGAATGACGAGCCGGCGATGCAGCGGTCAAGGATGGCCGCAATATTTGTAATACGCGATTCCAAAATCCTGGAACGCGTGCTCGTTGCGCGTACCGACCCGGTCGATCACAACGCCCGATTTGTTGGTGACTGGCGCATCGCCCAGCGCAGCGCTGTCGTGCAACGCGTTGTATCCGGTTTCATCGAGATCGATCACGCCCGCCAACGCATCGCGGAAGCGCATCGCGCTCGCCGCCTCGCGCCAGCCCGGCGCCACGCGCGCGGGAATCGCCTCCGCCGCATCGCCGCTGCCGTAGCCGAGCACCAGCAGATCGCGTCCGTCCAGTTCGATGTCGCGCGCGGCGGCATCGTCCAGGCCTGCCGCCAGCCACGCCGGCAGCGCCGCGGTGTAGAGGTTGCCGAATTCCATCATGGCGTCGGAACCCGTTTTCAACGTACCCTCCACCGTGCGTTCGTAAGCGTCGCTCTTGCGAAACACCTTGAGCGCCGCGGATGACGCCGGGTATGCATCCGCGGGCAACGCACCCCCTTCGCACCCGTCGACCCCGTGTTGCCATTCGCGCGTTAGGTCGTCGCGCGATACGCCCGCGGCGGCGCAATAACCATCCAGTTCCCGTGCGGCGTCGGCGTCGCCGTGCGCGGCGTCGTGGCCCAGCGCTGCGAGCCACGCCATCGCCCACGCATTGCGCGGCATGCGGTGGTACGGCCGGTGCATGAACGCGGCAGCCAGTCCGCGCAGGTACGCCGTGCGCGAACCGCCGCGCCGCACGAACATCGCGTCCAGCGCGCGCAGGGTCGCGTCGGTGTAGCAGTCGGTCGAATACTTGCCGTTGAATACCGGCAGGTCGCTCAGGTGTCCGTGCATGCCGGGCGTCTGGCCCGCGAAACGCAGGAACGGCTTGCGGAAATCAAGACCACGATATTCCGACGCGCTGCCTGCCGCCGCGAGATCCAGCTCCAGCAAACGCGGCGATGCTTCGAGCAGCATCGCCACCGCACCCGCGCCCTGGGTCGGTTCGCCGCTGCTGCCGCGCGCATACTCCGCGATGTCGGCGCTCACCACGATCGCCTGGCGACCACGACCGTCGCAGGCGAGATACCGCAAACCGCCCTTCAGGGCATACACGCCGCCGAGGCAGGCGTGCTTGAATTCCGGAACTTCGCAATCGCGCGCGAGCGCGGGTTTGCCTTCCGCCAGCAGCGCGGCATCCACCAGTCCACGCACGATCACCGCGCCCGCCGCATTGTCGATGCTCGATTCAGTGCCGAGCGCGAGATAGCCGATCCGCTGCGGATCGACGCCGTACTGCGCGATCAGCCGCAATACCGCGTTGGCGGCCAGCGTGTAGACATTCTGGTCGGAACCCGGCATCCGGAATGCGTGCCCCACCACCGCGCACGTCTTGGCCGGATCATTGCCCGTCCATTCGCACCAGCGTTCCAGGTCGACCCGGTACCGAGGCAAATAGACGGCCATTCCGCTGATGCCGACCGGCGGATTCGCTGCAAACGGAACTGAAGCCACGTGGTTTTCCTGCGTCCGGACACGAAGCGCGCGAGTATGCGGGAAAACCGTGTCCACGTGACGTCAACAGTGTCGACAAACAAAAAGGCCGACGCGATGCGTCGGCCTTGCGTGTCTGGCGCCCGAACTTGGACTCGAACCAAGGACCCCCAGATTAACAGTCTAGTGCTCTAACCAGCTGAGCTATTCGGGCGGGTCGTCCGCCGTACCTGCGGTGCAAGGACAGCGAGCCGCACATTATCTTGTGATGCGAAGCGGCTGTCAAAGCCGATCACGAGTTCGGGATAAGCAGCACCTGCCCCACCTGGATGCCGCCGCCCGCCTGGATCTTGCTGGAATTCACCGAACGCAAGGCGCTCATGCTGACGCCGTACTGGCGCGCGATGCCGGACAGCGTTTCGCCGCGCGCGACCTTGTGCATGTCCTGGAACGGGTCGTTGGAATCCAGCGCCTTGTCCGCGGATGCGGGTTGCGGCGTATCCGCGCCGACAGCCTTGACGCCCTTGGCCGTGTCGGCAGCAGCGGCGAGCTCCGGTGCGGCGTCGGCGGCGAGGTGCAGGCGCTTGTTGCGTTCCATCGCGAACCAGGTGCCCGGCGGCGGCGTGGTTTCGAAATACTGCTGGACGCCGGTGAGAACGGCCTTGGCCAGTTGCTGGCGGTCCTTGCTGTTGTCCAGTCGCCGCTCGTCGGCGCGATTGCTGATGAACGCGGTTTCGACCAGGATCGAGGGCACGTCCGGCGAGCGCAGCACCACGAAATTCGCGCCCTGCACGGTATTGCGGTACAGCGGGCCGATCTTGCCGAGCGCCGTCAATATGTCGCCACCCACTTCGCCCGCGGCATGCATGCTGGCGCCTTGCGAAAGATCGAGCAGTACCGAGGCGAGCATGTGGCTCTTGTCGTCCAGCGACACGCCACCTGCCCCGCCTATCAAGTCGGACGCGTTTTCGCTGTTGGCCAACCAGCGGCCGGCTTCACTCTGCTTGCCGTTCGCGGAAAGCACCCACACCGATGCGCCGCGCGCATCGCAGAAATCCGGGCACGAGTTGGCGTGGATCGACACGAACAGGTCGGCCCTGTGTTCGCGCGCGATCTGGAAGCGCTGCTTCAGCGGCACGAAGTAGTCGCCGCTGCGGGTCAGCACCGCATGCATGCCGGGCTGGGCGTCGATCAGCTTCGCGAGGTCCTTGGCGACTTCCAGGGTCACGATTTTTTCCAGCGTGCCGCCCTGGCCGCGCGCACCCGGATCATCGCCGCCGTGGCCGGCGTCGACCGCGATCACCACCGGACGCGGCTTGCCTTCGGCGATGTCGCTGTCGATGGTCTTGACGATCTTCGAAGGCTTGGTGTCGGGCGTGCCCAGTTCCACCACCAACCGATAGCCGTACTGCGCGGTGGGATTCAGCAGGAAGCTTTTCGGATGCGCCGCCTTGTCGAGGTCCAGCACGATCCGCGCCTTGCCCTGGAAGCGGCCGATGCGCATGTCCTTGACCGCGCCCTTGCCGGGCTTGGCGCCCACGCCGTTGCCGAAGACGCCGTTGTCCAGATCCAGCACCACCCGGTCGGGGTTGCTCAACTGGAACAACTGGTAATCCACCGGCGCGGACAATTCGAAGATCACCCGCGTGGAATCGGGGCCGCCCCAGATGCGCACAGCCTTGACCGTGCTGGCAGCGGTCGCGGACGCCCCAGCCGCGCCTGCCGCCCCAGCCGCGCCTGCCGCGCAGGCAAGCATCCCGCAGGCGAAGACGAAAAACGACAGCAATGGGCGCAAGTTCCCCCTCATGGGGACGAATTCAACCGCAAGCCGCGTCCGATTGCAAGTATTTTTCCTTTGTTATCCGAAGGCTGCAGCGGTTTTATCGAGTTAGGCTGATGAAGTTGCGCCAAGTGGCGGTTATCTTCCGGCGCGGACTGCCGGTTCGATGTCCTCCAGCCAGCTGTCGCCCCGCGCGGACGTCGCAGCCAGGAGGGCGCTGCGTCCCGAGCCTTCGTGTTCCAGCGTGATTTCCAGGTCGGGTTTCGGCAAGGCGCCGCGCCCCCGTTCAGGCCATTCGACCAGCACGATCGTCTCCGGGGCGTCCAGTTCGTCCAGCCCCAGCCACTCCAGTTCGCCGGCGTCCGCGATCCGATACAGGTCGAGATGGAACGCATCGCGGCCATTCACCGCGTAGCGTTCCAGCAGGCTGTAGGTCGGACTCTTGATCCGTTCGCCCACGCCCATCGCCCGCAGCAGCGCACGTGCGAAGGTCGTCTTGCCCGCGCCGAGTTCTCCGCGCAGATACACCACGCCGCCATCCAGCAGCGCAGGCGCCAGACCGCGCGCCAAGGCAATCGTCGCGGCTTCGTTGGGTAACGCCATCGCAAGGGTACGGGCAGCTTCAGGCACGGCCATTCACCAACGCACGCAGATACGGGAAAAGATCGGAAGCCAGCAAGCCGCGTTCGCCCACACGCGCCGCGAGGTCGCCCGCGCGCGCATGCAAGCCGACGCCGAGGCAAGCCGCATCCCACGTGTCGAGTCCCTGCGCGAGCAGGCCCGCGATCACGCCGGTGAGCACGTCGCCCATTCCGCCCGAAGCCATGCCCGGATTGCCCCAGGGACACACGGCCGCGCGTCCATCGGGATCGGCAACCAAACTGCCCGCGCCCTTCAGCACGATCACGGCGCGGTATTTTTGCGCAAGCGCGCGCACCGCGGCGAAGCGGTCGGACTGGATTTCCGAAGCAGCCACTCCCAGCAAACGCGCAGCTTCACCCGGATGCGGCGTCAACACAGATGCCGCAGGTAGCGCGCGCGGTGATGCCGCGAGCAGGTTCAGCCCATCTGCATCGAGTACCAGCGGTTTGCCGGCGTCCAGCGCGGCATTCCACAACCCGCGTCCCCAATCGTCCTGGCCCAAGCCCGGCCCGACAGCAAGCACGCTTGCGCGCGCCAGCAGCGGTTCCAGGTTGCGCGGCACGTGCACGCCCTGTGGCATCAATTCCGGGCGCGCGGCGAGGATCGCGCCGACATTCGCTTCGCGCGTGGCGATGCTGACGAGACCTGCGCCGACGCGCGCCGCGGCCTCGCCGCACATGCGCACCGCACCACCTGCACCAAGGTCGCCACCGATTGCCAGCACATGGCCTTGGCGGCCCTTGTGGTTGTCGCGCGCACGCGGTGGCAACGCGCGCGGTGCAAGCAGCATGGCGTCGGGCTGCGCCTGCGCGTACACGTTCGCGGGAATGTCGAGCGTCGCAAGGCTGCGTTCGCCGCACTGATCGGCACCTTGCGCGGTGAACATGCCGCGCTTCCAAGCGACGAAGCACACGGTCGCCACCGCGCGCACGCAGGGATCGAGCGCGACGCCCGTGTCGGCATCCAATCCGCTGGGCACATCCAGTGCGAGGACCGGACGCGTTTGCGCGTTCAAGGCCGCGATCAGTTTCGCCGCATCGCCGGCGGGCGCGCGATTCAGGCCGGAGCCGAACAGCGCGTCCACGTACACGTCGGCGTCCGGCAACGTCGACGTGGCGGACACGACCTGTCCGCACTCGCGTATGCAGCGTTCGCGTGCAAGCGCCGCGTCGCCGGTCGAGTGTTCGCTGGTGGCAATGGCGTGCGCCCGCATGCCCGCCATGCACGCCAGCGCGGCCAGCAGGAAACCGTCGCCGCCGTTGTTGCCGGGACCGCATGCGACACACAACGTCTGCGCCTGCGGCGAGCGGCGACGCAACACATCGAGCGCCGCGCGTGCCGCACGTTCCATCAATTCGATGCCGGCGATGCCGCCGCCGATCGCGAGCCGATCGAACGCGCGCACCTGTGCGGTGGTGTAGAGCGCGGATTGACGATCGGTGGTCGGCATCGCGTGATCCTACAATGTGCGGATGCCAACGGTCAGTGAAGCCACCTTCGATACCATCGATTTCGCCGCGCTCGCACGGCGGATCAAGGCCTGGGGTATGGAACTCGGGTTCGCGAAGGTGGGCATCACCGGCGTCGATTTGCGCGACGATGAAGTGCGCCTCCAGCAATGGTTGCGCCTGGGCCGCCACGGCACGATGGATTACATGCAACACCACGGCACCAAGCGCAGCCGGCCGGAGGAGTTGCAACCTGGCACCGCGCGGGTGATTTCCGCGCGCATGAATTACCTGCCGGACGGCGTGGACGCGGATGCGGCATGGCGCACGCTGGGCGATGGCGAGCGTGCTTATGTTTCGCGCTACGCGCTGGGTCGCGATTACCACAAGCTGATTCGCAACCGCCTGCAGAAACTCGCCGACCGCATCGCCACCGAAACGGGCCCGTTCGGCTATCGCGCCTTCACCGACTCGGCACCGGTGCTGGAGAAGGCGCTGGCGCGCAACGCGGGGCTCGGCTGGATCGGCAAGCACACGCTGGCGCTCGACCGGGACGCCGGCTCATGGTTCTTCCTGGGCGAGCTTTACACCGACCTGCCGCTGCCGGTCGACACGCCGTCCAGCGCGCATTGCGGCACCTGCACCCGCTGCATCGACGTGTGCCCGACGCGGGCCATCGTCGGCCCGTACCAGCTCGATGCACGGCGCTGCATTTCCTTCCTCACCATCGAGTCGAGGGACGCGATCCCCGAAGAGTTGCGCCCGCTGATGGGCAACCGCGTGTTCGGCTGCGACGATTGCCAGCTGGTCTGCCCGTGGAACAAGTTTGCGCAACCCACGCACGAGGAGGACTTCGCACCGCGCCACGGCCTCGATCACGCGAAGCTGGCCGAACTGTTCGCATGGACCGAAGGCGAATTCCTGAAACGCACCGAAGGCATGCCGATCCGCCGCGCGGGTTATGCCGGCTTCATGCGCAACGTCGCAGTGGCGCTGGGCAACGCGCCGCACACCTTGGAAGTGATGGAGGCACTCATGGCACGTGCGGACGATCCTTCGCCGCTGGTGCGCGAGCACGTGGCGTGGGCGCTGGCGCAACAAACCGCAAAGGCAGGCAAGGCATGAACCAGGAACCCGATCTCGCGACGCCGCCGCACCTGGAGGGAGTCCTGGATGAACTGCGTCGGCGCGAACCGATCTTCCATCATCCGGGTTTCGGCACGTCTCGCGCCGACTACATGCGCATGACCACGGACGATTTCTGGGAAATCGGCGCGTCCGGACAGCGCTACAGCCGCGCGTTCGTGCTCGACGTGCTGGAAGCGCGCGTGGCGAATCCCGTCGATGAGTCGGATTGGGAAAGCCGGGACTTCCACGTCCGCGAACTCGGGCCCGATCTTTATCTTTTGACCTACACGCTGCGACAGGGCGAGCGGCTCACCCGTCGCAGCACGATCTGGCGCCACGCGGACGGCAACTGGAAGATCGTGTTCCACCAAGGCACCGTGGTGGCGGCAACATGATCCGCTACCCGAGCGGCTGTTGTTGAAAGTCAGGCCGCGGAGCTCTTTCCCAGGGATGGCGCCTTTGATGGCCGTGGTCTACGAATACCGACGCGGCCAAAACCTGCAGCAAGACCGATCGAAGCAGCGATCAGGAACGATCGCACAAATCAAGCCGCCGCCATCTGCTTGGGGATCGAGGTATTGGTGCGCGCGATGCGGTTGTCGGCGTCGACGTAGACGAGCTGCGGCTTGTGCAGGGCGGCTTCGGCCTCGGTCAGCGACACGAAGGCGGCGATGATCAGCAGGTCGCCCGGCTGGGCGCGATGTGCCGCGCTGCCGTTCACGGAGATGATGCCGCTGCCTTCCTCGGCGCGCAGCGCGTAGGTGACGAAACGCTCGCCGTTGTTGACGTTCCACGCGTGGATCTGCTCGTACTCGCGCATGCCGGCGGCATCCAGCAGGTTGCCGTCGATCGCGATCGATCCTTCATAGTGCAATTCCGCGTGGGTCACGGTCGCACGATGGATCTTGCCCTTGAGCATGTTGAGTTGCATGGTTTTCCTCCGGCACGAAGGTTGCCGTAGGCGGCCATTATAACGGCTGAACCGGCGGCTTGCTGCGCCGCACAAACCGCGGCCGCCGCGATTCAATCGAACGCGAGGTTATCGATGAGCCGAGTGTCGCCCAGCTTGGCGGCCAACAAGGCCATCAACCCACTGCGCTCGCCTTCTCCGGGCACGGCAAGATCTTCGGCGCGCCGCACCACGGCGTAATCAGGCTTGACGCCCGCCCGCTCCAGCCTGCGCATCGCGGCACCTTCGATCGCCGCGCGCGCATGCCCGTCGACGAACGATTCGCGCATCCATTCGAGCGTCGCGTGCAATTCCGGCGCGCGTGCCCGCTGATGGGTGTCGAGGTAGCGGTTGCGCGAGGACAGCGCCAGGCCGTCCTCCGCGCGGGCGATCGGCCCGGCCACGATTTCCAGCGGAAACGCCAACTCGCGCACCAGCCGCCGCACCACCAGCAGTTGCTGCCAGTCCTTCTGTCCGAACACGGCGACGTCGGGCTCGACCATCGCGAACAACTTGGCCACCACGGTGGCGACGCCATCGAAATGTCCCGGCCGATGCGCGCCCTCCAGCGTGTCGCCGACTTCCGGCACATGGATGCGCATCGCGTGTTCGGGGCCGAACGGGTACATCACCTCGACGGACGGCGCGAACAACAGGTCGCAGTTGTGTTCGACCAAGCCCACGCTGTCTTCCGCCAGCGTGCGCGGATAGCGCGTGAAATCCTCGCCGGGTCCGAACTGGGTCGGGTTGACGAAAACACTCGCAACCACGCGATCGGCCTGGCGCCGCGCCAGCTCGACCAGCGAGAAATGCCCCGCATGCAGGTTGCCCATGGTCGGCACGAAACCGATCCGCTGGCCTTCCTTTTTCCAGGCCCGGATGCAGGCGCGCAGCGCGCGCAGATCCCCGACGGTACGCATGCCGTTTACCCCGCGATCTGTTCCGGGGCCGGGAACCGCCCCGCGCGAACGTCGTCTGCGTACGCGGCGAAAGCTTCGCGCACGGAGCCGCGCCCCTCGAGAAAATCCTTGCTGAACTTCGGGCGGCGTCCGGGCGTCAGGCCCAACAGGTCATAGCAGACCAGCACCTGTCCGTCGCACTCCACGCCCGCGCCGATGCCGATGGTGGGAATGTCGACCGCGCGGGTGATCTCGCCCGCCAGCGCCGCCGGCATGGATTCCAGCACCAGCAGTTCGGCGCCGGCGTTCATGACGGCTCGTGCCTGCTCACGCAGGCGCGCGGCCGCATCGTCGGTCTTGCCTTGCATCCGGTAGCCGCCCATCTTGTGTACCGACTGCGGCGTCAGGCCGAGATGCGCGCACACCGGCACATCGTGGCTCGCCAGCGTGGCGATCACTTCGCAGACCCAGTCGGAACCGCCTTCCAGTTTCACCATTGCCGCGCCGCCCTCGGCCATCAACCGTGCCGATGCGGCAAGCGCGGTCGCGGGATCGCGGAACTGCATGAACGGCAGGTCGACGATCTGCAACGTGGCGGAGAGTCCGCGCGCGACCATGGAGCCGTGATAGATCATCTGGTCCAGTGTCACCGGTACGGTGCTGGCTTGGCCTTGCACCACGTTGCCCAGCGAATCACCCACCAGCGCGACGTCGATTCCGACCGCTTCCATATGCGTCGCGAAGCTGGCGTCGTAGCAGGTCAGCACCACGATCTTCTCGCCGCGCGCCTTCATCGTGCGCAGGCCCGGGACGGTGATGGGTTTGCGCTTGGGTGCGTCGGCAGGCTGGACGTACATGCGGGCGCTCCTCGGAAACGGCACATTATCGCCGCGCGGCGGTGCGCGGCCAAGCGACGCTCAAACCCCGCGCAAATCCTTCATCCGGAAACCGCTCGCAAACAATGCGCCTGCGTACGCCGTGCCACCCGCGCACACCAGCACCGCGAGTTTCCACATGCGCGTGAGGATGCGCTCGTGGGTCCACTGTTGCCACGGCCACAGCCACAGGCCGGCGCCGACGACGATCACCAGCGCGGCGCAAGCGAGGCCCATTCGCAACCAGTGGCGGCTCCACCCGGGTTGGCGCTGGTACACGCCGGTGCGCTTGAGGTACCCCCACAGCAGCACGACCTGCAGGTAATTGGAGATGGAACTGGCAATCGCCATCCCTAGGTGCAGGCCCGGCACCCGCGCGATGCCTTGCAGCCAAGGCAACTGCTTCAAATCCGCCGGGGCCCACAGGTCGAACAGCAGCGCGATCAATGCGAAATTCGCGACCATGTTGATGACCAGCGCGATCACGCCGGCGCGCACCGGCGTCCTGGTGTCCTGGCGCGAGTAGAACGCCGGCAGCAGCGTGCGTGTCAGCGCGATTGCCGGGACGCCCGCGCCCATGCCCATGATCGCGATCGCGGTCATGTGGCTGTCGAAGGCGTTGAAGTGCCCGTTCTGGAAGAACGCCGCGACCAGCGGCTCGGCCAACAGCATCAGGCCGCACATCGCAGGCAGCGCGATCAGCAGCGTGGTGCGCAGGCCCCAGTCGAGCGAGCGCGAAAAGCCTTCGCGGTCGGCGCCGACGTGGTGCCGGGACAGCGCCGGCAGGATCACCGTCCCCAGCGCGACGCCGAATACACCGAGCGGCAGTTCCAGGAAACGCGTGGCCTGGTACAGCCACGTTTGCGAACCCGTGACCAACAGCGATGCCACCACGGTGTCCAGCAACAGGTTGATCTGCGCCACCGACGAGCCGAACAGCGTCGGCACCATCAGGCGCATGATTTTCCGCACCTGCGGATGGCGCCAACCCCAACGCGGCAACGCCAGCAGGTCCAGGCGCCGCACCGCGGGCAGCAGGAACAGCAGCTGCAGGACGCCCGCGGCCAGCACCGCCCAGCCCAGCGCCTCGATGGGCACTGCGAAGTACCGCGACCACCACAACGCGCCGGCGATCAGGCACAGGTTGAGGATCACCGGCGCGAGCGCGGGCAGTGCGAACTTGTGGAAGCTGTTGAGGATGCCGCCGCAAAGCGCCGTCAACGACACGAACAGCAGATAAGGAAACGTCAGCCGCAGCAGCTTGATCGTGAGATCGAACTTGTGCGGCTGGTCCAGCGTACCGGGCGCGAAGCCCGTCGCCATCTGCGGTGCAAAGATCAGACCCAGCGCCACCACCAGCAGCAGCACGCCGCCGAGCGTACCCGTTGCGCGCGCCGTCAGCTCTTTCAGTTGCGCGCGGCTGCCGGTTTCCTTGACTTCGGTGAACACCGGCACGAAGGCGGTCGAGAACGAGCCCTCCGCGAACAGCCGACGCATGAAATTCGGAATGCGGAACGCGATCACGAACGCGTCGGTGGCCGCGCCCACGCCGAACACATGCGTGATCGAAACGTCGCGCACCAGGCCCAGCACGCGCGAAATCATCGTCATGCTGCTGAACGAGAACACCCCGCGCAGCAGGCTGGGCTGGCGGCTCACGTGGCGACCTCGCCGGATCGGCTCCCGGCTTCCGAGTTCCAGACCGCGGAATGATTGACTGCGGAACCCGTTCCCGCGATACTAGGCGGCTTCGTTCCGCACTCATTTTCCGGAGTCACCCCGTGGCCAACATCCAGTCCGCCAAGAAGCGCGCCCGCCAGGCCGAAGCCCACCGCATGCGCAACGCCAGCCAGCGTTCGATGCTGCGCTCGTCCATCCGCAAGGTGCTGAAGGCCATCGAAGCCAAGGACAAGGCCGGTGCCGAAGCCGCCTACAAGGCCGCCGAGCCTGTACTGGACCGCTATGCCAGCCGTGGCCTGATCCACAAGAACAAGGCCGCGCGCCACAAGAGCCGGCTTGCCGCGCATATCCAGGCGATCGGCTGAGCCATCGCTGCAAGCAGTCCTGAAAAAGCCGGCGCCAGCCGGCTTTTTCTTTGCCTGCCCGCAACGCACGGCGCCGGTCACTCGGCCGACTCCCCGGCTTCTGCCTTCATTTCATCGAAAAACCGTTGTGCTGCGACGCAAACCTCGCGGGTGCCGATGCGCTCCGCCGCCGAGATCGCAAACCACGGCCCTTGCCAATCCAGCCGCGCGACGATGTCGCGCGCGTTGGCTTCGCGTTCTTCGGGTGCCCACAAATCGATCTTGTTGAGCAACAGCCAGCGCGGGCGTTGCAGCAGTTCCGGATCATGGCGTTGCAGCTCGCCCTCGATGATCCGCACCTGCCCGACCGGATCGGCGCCATCCAGCGGCGCCACGTCGACCAGATGCAGCAGCAGGCTGGTGCGCGACACGTGCTTCAGGAACTGGATGCCAAGGCCCGCACCTTCGGCCGCGCCTTCGATCAGGCCGGGAATGTCGGCGACCACGAAGCCCTGCGACGGTCCCACGCTGACGACGCCCAAGTGCGGCTGCAAGGTCGTGAACGGGTAGTCCGCGACGCGCGGTGTCGCAGCGGAAACGGCGCGGATGAAAGTGGACTTGCCGGCGTTGGGAAACCCCAATAGCCCGACATCGGCCAGCACCTTCAATTCCAGTTTCAATTCGCGCTCTTCGCCCGGCGTGCCGGGGGTGAAGCGGCGTGGCGCGCGATTGGTGGAGCTCTTGAAGTGGATGTTGCCGAGCCCGCCCCTGCCGCCCTTTGCGACCAGCAGCTTCTGACCATCCGTGGTGAGATCGCCGATCAATTCGTCGGTATCGAGGTTGAACACGGACGTGCCCACCGGCACGCGGATCGTGGTGTCCTCACCACCGCGCCCGTACATGTCGCTGCCCATGCCGTTCTGGCCACGCTGCGCCTTGAACTGGCGCTGGTGGCGGAAATCGATCAGCGTGTTCAGGCCCTCGTCCGCGACAAGCCACACGCTGCCGCCTTCGCCTCCGTCACCGCCGTTGGGCCCGCCGAACGGGATGAACTTTTCGCGCCGGAAGCTCGCGCAGCCGTCCCCCCCGTTGCCGGCCTGCACCTTGATGATGGCTTCGTCGACGAATTTCATAGAGCGGGAACTGGGAACAGGAAAGCGAGCGCACATGGTACGGGAACATCAACTCCCCGTTCCCTGTTCCCGCTTCTCGAAAAAAGAAAAGCCCCGCTCGAAGCGGGGCCTTCCGGGTTCGATGTGGCGCGCGTTCAGCCCCCGACCACGTTCACCGTGCGACGGCCGCCCTTCGGGCCCTTGGTGGTGAACTCCACCTTGCCATCGACCAGCGCGAACAGCGTGTGGTCGCGGCCGAGGCCGACGCCGACGCCCGCATGGAACTGGGTGCCACGCTGGCGCACGATGATGTTGCCGGCCTCGACGGCCTGGCCACCGTACAGTTTCACGCCGAGGTATTTCGGGTTGGAGTCGCGGCCGTTGCGCGAGGAACCTACGCCCTTTTTGTGTGCCATGGCGGCTTCTCCTTACTTGCTGCCACCGGCGATGCCGGTGATCTCGATTTCGGTGTAGTGCTGCCGGTGGCCCATCTGCTTGCGATGGTGCTTGCGGCGGCGGAATTTCACGATG
>DATNAW010000074.1:0-3323 GCA_035572335.1 Rhodanobacteraceae bacterium | reverse complement strand
GTCGCCATGCGTATTTCCGGGCCATCCACGATCCAGATGTCCGGCGCGACCGGCTTCAGCGTGTTGATGGGTTCGTACAGCCCGTTGTCGGACATGAAATCCCTACCATCCTTCTGCAACCGAAATGCCGACACGGCTATTAGTGAGCCGTCGGGGGGATGCCCGACCTGATGTATGCGATCTGCGCAGCTGCCACGCAACCGCGACGTCCAACGACGCAGCGTTCAAGGACGAACGCCCGAATTTGTGGGAAGTCAGGCCATGGCTGCCCGCGGTGACCTTGGCGAGCCTGACGCGCTTTTACTTGCGAGCGCATCCAACGAGGCCGCGATCATGGACGCTCGCAAAACTCAATGCACCCAGCGACCGCCGCGCCGCGCCGGCGCACTCGGGAATGCGCTGGACGACGCACTGCCGCCGGCGGTGCGCTCGCGTTCCGTGGGCGGACGCACGCGCCAGTAATGCGCGACCGCTTCCACCGCATCGGGAATCTGCGCAAGGCAGGCTTCGTACTCGTTGTCGTCGAGCTTGGCGATCGGCACGTCGGCGGACAGCACGCCTTCGTCCACGGCCAGCGCCATGATCGGCGAAAGCATCTCCAGCAACTCGCCGTCCTCGGCGAGGCGCGATTCCCAGATCGATGCACGCAGATCGATGCCGCGGCTGAAACCTTCGCACCAGCCGGCCGCGCTCAGGTCGCTGTGTGCGTCCTGCTCCGGGGCGACTTCGCCCAGCACGGGCTCGTACATTTCGCCTTCCAGCTCGGCGGGAATCGAATCGTTGAGCTTGGCCAGCAGGCCCAGCACCGCCGCGCCCTGCTCCGGATCCTCGAACGGCGCGTGCAGGATTTCCGGCAGCCATTCTTCCGGCAACGCCGGGTCGGGCCCGATCGCCAGCGCGGTCAGCATGCCGTGCACGCCGTCCAGCAGCATGGTTTCATCGGAATCCTGCGCGTGGCCTCGCAGGTATCGATCGAGCACTTCGAGTTCGGCGTCGTCGATGATTTCGCGGGTGGCCGACAATTCGTCCATGACTGGAATAATCGGGGTGCCTGCTTCAGTTCGCAAGCTCCAGCATCACCGGAGTGTGATCGGAGGGACGTTCCCAGGTGCGCGGTGTGCGATCGATCGACGCCGACTGCAATTGCGCGCGCAGCGCGGCGCTCGCCAGGATCAGGTCGATGCGCAACCCAAGATCGCGACGGAACGCGCCCTGCCGGTAATCCCACCAACTGAAATGTCCCGCGTCTTCCACGAACGCGCGGAACGAATCGACGAATCCCAGATCGAGGATGCCGCGCAACGCCGCGCGCTCGGGTTCGGAGCACAACACCTGCCCGCGCCACGCTTCCGGATCGTGCACGTCGCGATCGTCGGGCGCGATGTTGAAATCGCCCAGCACGACCACCTTGCCGTAACGCTGCAATTCCACGCGCAGGTGATCGGTGATCGCGGCCAGCCACCTGAGCTTCCACGCGTATTTTTCGCTGCCGACACTCTGCCCGTTCACCACGTACAGGTTGACGATGCGCATGCCGCCGACGGTGGCCGCCAGCACGCGGCGATGCGGGTCTTCGAATCCATCCACGCCGGCGACCACGTCCTGCAACGGTTCGCGCGCAAGGATCGCGACGCCGTTGTAGGTTTTCTGCCCGGAAAAAGCGGCGTGGTAGCCGAGCGCCTCGATGGCCTCGCGCGGAAACTTGTCGTCCTCGGTCTTGGTTTCCTGCAGCGCCAGCACGTCCGGCTGCGCTTCGCGGCACCACTGTTCGAGGTGCGGCAGCCGCACCTTCAGCGAGTTGACGTTCCAGGAGGCGATCTTCATGCGCGCATTGTAAACAGCCGCGCGCGACCCAAGTTCATTCATGCCACCGTGAGGAATTGCGCCCGTGCTCGCCACCGACCTGTTACTACTGGCCCTCGACGACGAACGCGGCACCGTATTGCCACAAGCGGCGATCGGCCTCGATTACGGACTGGCCGGCGCTGTGGTGATGGAGCTCGCCCTGCGCGGGCGCATCAGCCTGGATGGCGACGTCGTCTCCACCATCGGAGCCGTCCCCGACGATGCACTGCTGGATGACGCGCTGCGCGCGATCGCCGCGACGCCCGGCAAGGATCTTTCGCATTGGGTCTGGCACTTGTCGCGCGACCTCGGCGGACTGCGCCAGCGTTTGCTGGATCGGCTGGTCGCCCGCGGCACGCTGGAGAAGCGCGAACGGCGCGTGTTGCTGCTGTTCCACCAGAACGTGTACCCGGAACGCGACGCGCGCGTCGAGCACGACATCCGCGCACGCGTGGACGCCGCGTTGCTGCAAGGCGAAACGCCCGACGCGCCGACCGCCTGCCTGATCCACCTCGCGGCCGCATGCCGCGTCACCGATGCCATCTATTCACGTGACCAGCACAAGGCAATCAAGGCGCGCATCGCCGGACTCGACGACGCCGGTGCTGCGGGTGCGAACGCGGTGGCGGCGCTGGTGGCGCAGGCCGAAACGGCGGCGGTGACCGCCGCGACGATGGCCGCGATCACGGCGGCGACGGTGGCTGCGACCAGTGCGGCGACGGCGGCGGCGTGCAGCGCCAGCACCGTCGCCTGCCATTGATCGCGCGAAATCAGCCGCGCGCGTAACGCCGCTGCAGGAACGCGTGGAACGCACGCAATGACTGTGCATCGCCGCCTCGCGGCTTGCCGGGACGCTCGCTTTCGTTCCACGCATAGACGTCCACGTGCAGCCATGGCACGTTCGCCGGCACGAAGTGCTGCAGGTACAACGCGGCGGTGATCGCGCCCGCGTGTCGCGACGCGCCGGTATTGCAGGTGTCGGCGATCGACGACACCAGCATCGCGCGGTACGGCTGCCACAGCGGCAGCCGCCACACGGGATCGTGTTGCGCATCGGCCGCCGCGAGCAGTTCGCCGGCGACGTCGTCGCGGTTGGCGAACACGGCCGGCAGGTCCGGGCCCAGCGCGACGCGCGCGGCGCCGGTCAGCGTCGCGAAATCGACGAGCAGGTCGGGCTTGCTTTCCACCGCCAGCGCCAGCGCATCGCACAGGATCAGGCGTCCTTCGGCATCGGTGTTGTCGACCTCCACGGTGACACCGGCGCGGGTGCGGATCACATCGCCCGGCCGCATCGCGTCGCCCGCGACCGCGTTGTCGCCGGTCGGAATCACCAGCAACAGCTGCACGGGCAGATTCGACGCCATCACCAGCTGCGCCAGCGCGAGCGCGTGCGCGGCACCGCCCATGTCCTTCTTCATCCAGCGCATGCCGTCGTGGGTCTTGAGATCGAGTCCGCCGGTGTCGAAGCACACGCCCTT
>DATNAW010000073.1:0-4717 GCA_035572335.1 Rhodanobacteraceae bacterium | reverse complement strand
GCGCGCGCAACGCGGGCAACCGTTCCCCGAAACGCAGCAGGCGCCGGTACTTCCTTGCATCGCGCCGATGCTGCCACGCCGCGTGGTAGCGGTACTGCTTGCGACCGCGCGCGTCGCGTCCGGTGGCCTGCAGGTGGCCGCCCCGATCCGCGCAGATCCACACGTCGGTGTAGGCTGGCGGAACCGCCAGCGTGCGAATCCGTTTCAGCGTGGCTTCGTCGCGCACCCGCCGGCCTTTTGCGTCCAGGTACATGAAACCGCGGCCGGCGCGGCGTCGCGTGATGCCGGGCTCGTCGTCACTGACGTGGCGCAGCACGCGCCGGGATTTCTTCGTGCGCGTGCCGGACTCGTTGTTCCGCATGACGGCGCGCAATCAGCCCGGCGCGTTCAGTGCATCGGACCCTGCGGGCCTTCGCCGCGCCGCGCGTCGGACAGCGCGGCCTTGCCCAGCCATTCGCGCACGCGCCGCTTGTGGATTTCCTCGGTGGCGAGCGCGTTGCGGAACCGGCTGGCCATTTCGCCCTGCCCGGTGGCTTCGGCCATCCCCACCAGCAGATCCCAGCCGTCCGAATCGACGTCCTCCAGCACCAGCAACGCGTGCAGCGCCTGCGAAAGCGAGGCACGCGGATCGGCAAGCACCTTGAACACGCCCGAAGCCTCGACCGTGGCGATGTCCGCCGACGGCGTCATCGCGGTGGGATCCGCGCCGAAATGTTCCAGCATCTGTTTCAGCATGTGGAAGTGCTGCAGTTCCTCGTTGCACTGTTCCTGCACGAGCTCGCGCGTCGGGCCACCCTGCCATGCGCCCATCGCTTCCACTTTCACCAGCACCGCCTCGTAGGCGCGCACGCCCGAACGTTCGAAGGCCAACCGCTCGCCAAGCTTGTCGATGAACGACGCAAGGCAGTGGCCTTCGAGCGCATGCAGCGCGGTTTCCGCAAGGCCTTTCGCGGTAGCGATCGGCGGAACCGAACCCAGGCGATCGGCCCGGCGCGTGAAGCTTTCGCGCGTCATCGTCGCTTCCAGCGATTCCATATTGGGCGGCGGCGGACTCTCCGACGCAAGCCGCTCCAGCGAGTGGCCGTCCATCGGTGACGCCTTGATGCCGGTGCGGTTGTGGCCCACCGGTTGTTCGCGTGTTCGCATGGCTTCCATCGGCATTCCTCTCAAATGGCATTGCGGGGTTTGCGGTCGACCAGTTCGGTGCCGGGCCGCCACGCGTAATTTTCCGCGACGACCCCGGAGAACGAACCGTCCTTGTTCAAGTGTTCGCGATAGCCGGCCGAGCGCGCTCCGTCGCTCATTGCCGCGGGCAGCCCGATGCAATGGCCTTCCGCCGCGTAACCGACTTCCCTCGCCAGCACCTTGCGGATGAATTCGCGGTGCGCGTTGTAGCCGATCATGTCCGGCAGTTCGTCCGGCAGCACCTCGGCCGGGTCGCGGCGCTCGATCTTCTTGAACAACCCCATGACGAACTGGAGATGGCCGAACTCGTAGTCCAGGCAACGTTCCCAGATCGCGCGGATGCGCGGATTGCTCTCGTATTGCAGGCAGCTGTAATAGTTGTACGCCTCGGTCGCTTCGTACAACAGCCACTTTTCCAGCCAGCTTTCCGCCGGATCGCACAACGAGCCGTATTGCGTGACGTGCTGTTCCTCGATCGACGCGATTTCCGCGTACAGGCCGCGCGCGACCGGGTCGGTGTACATCGGGCCGATGGTCATGTAGTAGTCGCGCGTCTGGTATTCAGCCGTGAACAAGGTGAGCGCGTGCACCTTGGACAGAGGCTCCGCCGTCCTGCGGTCGTAATGGTCGCGCAAGTCGTCGTGCGGATCGCGATGCTCGACGCGGGTCGGTCGGCCGGGCAGGACATCCGTGTAGGACTGCAGGATGTTGTTGGCGTCCTTGCCCTCCAGCCGGTCGGCCAGCGCCGAGTAGCGGTAAAGATGGTCGAAGTCTTCGAGCAGGCCGAAGCGGTAAACCTGTGCGAGGTATTCATCCGGCTCGTGCTCGGCGATGCTGGCGGTCACCTCGATCGCGACCTGCTCGTAGCCGAGCGTGATGTCGAGCGGCGAATCGTCCGGCGACAGCAGCCAGTTCACCATCGTCTGCTGGTGGTGTTCGATGCGCCGCACGCGCGCCAGCGGTTCGCGCAGGTTTTCATTGAACGCGGCGGCGAGATGCTGGAAGCGGTTGGCGCCCATCTCGATGCCGTTCATTAGGATGATGCGTACGCGCGTGAAGGCGTCATCGTCCAGCTTGCTCATCGGCGCGGGCGCGAGTTCGCGCAGCGTGAAACGCTGCCGTTCCAGCGGCGTTCCCTTCTCTTCCGTCAGTTTCAAAGCCATGCGAAATCTCCGTGGCGATGTCGTGCTCGCCGGAATCCAGGTTGGCCACCGGAGGCGTTCTGCGGATGGCACCTGCTGTATTCGGAGCGCGTGATGCGGGAGCGCAGATTGAAGCAACACCTGTGCCACGCCGTCGCGGCGACGTGCATTCGTTCGGCCGCATTCATGCTTCGTTGCGAACCCGCGAACGGTACGGGCAGCAGGCACGTGGCGAGTACCACGTTCATCCGGCGTGCGCATCGTGGAATGCGGATGCGCGGTGTCGCGTGTCCTTCGATGCTGAAAGCCTTTCACGCGAGCGAAAATTTTTCGCCATGCGCGACCTTGCCGACGCGTGCGTGTTCACGCCGCATAGATGTCCGCCTGCTAGGCTGAAATTCCGCAGTCGACAGGGCTTGATGCATGGCAGGACGCCGAACCCCGCGTCGTCCAGAAGCAGGGCTTGCGACGTACCGCCGCAAGCGTCATTTCGAGCACACCCCGGAACCGGCCAGGACTTCCCGCACGCAGCGTCCCGCCGCCGCGGGCCGCAGCTTTGTGATCCATCTGCACCATGCGCGCCGCCGCCATTTCGACCTGCGCCTGCAGGTGGGCGGGGTGCTGCGCAGCTGGGCCGTGCCGAAAGGCCCGTCGCGCGATCCATCCATCAAGCATCTGGCGGTGCAGGTGGAAGACCATCCACTGAGCTACGGTTCATTCGAGGGCACGATTCCGGAAGGCCACTACGGCGCCGGCACCGTGGCGATCTGGGATGAAGGCACGTGGAGCACCGAAGGTTCGACCGCGCAACAGATCGAAAAAGGCCATTTGCGTTTCGAATTGCACGGCGCGCGATTGCGCGGCCGCTGGTCGCTGGTGCGCACGCGCATGCAGGCCGGCAAGCCGCAGTGGCTGCTGATCAAGGGCGACGACGAATTCGTGGTGCCGGACGATGTTGCCGATGACACGCCGCTTTCGGAGTGGAAGGCTGAACACGGCGTCGAGCGCGCGGACACCAAGCGCAAGCCGCGTGTGCGAGGCACGACGCGCAGGGCAACCGCCCCGCCCGCGCCGGATGAATTCGAATTCGAACTCGCGCGGTTGTACCAGCGCGCGCCCGAAGGCGACGACTGGCTGCACGAAGTGAAGTACGACGGCTACCGGATGCTGGCGTGGCGGAACGGGCGCGACCTGCAGTTGCTGTCGCGCAATCGCCTGGACTGGACCGGAAAGCTGCCCGCGATCGCGGAAGCCATCCTCGCGCTCGATTGCCGGGGCTGCGTGCTCGACGGCGAGCTGGTGGTGTTTGACGAAAGTGGCCGCAGCCGCTTTGACTTGTTGCAGAAGGAATTCAATCGCGCGCAGGCCGAAGCCGTGCGCTATGCGGTATTCGACTTGCTCGCGTTGAACGGCGGTGACCTGCGCGACGCGCCGCTGCTGGAACGCAAGGCCGCGCTTTCGCGCCTGCTCGAATACGCCGAGGCGAATCCGTCGACCAGCCCGCTGGTCGTTTCGGGCTTTCTCCGCGGCAATGGCGCGCTGGCGTACAAGCGCGCCTGCGAAGCCGGACTTGAAGGCATCATCGCCAAGTCGGCTGACGCGCCGTATCGTGGTGGGCGCGGCGATGCATGGCGCAAACTGAAATGCATCGACTCCGACGAGTTCGTGATCGTCGGCTACACGCCGGGCAAAGGCTCGCGTGGTGCGCTCGGTGCGCTGCTGCTGGCCGAACCGCGCGGCAAGCAGTGGCGCTACGTCGGCCGCGTCGGCACCGGCATGGATACCGAAATGCTGAAGCAGTTGCACGCGAAACTGAAACCGGCAAGGCAAAAGCCCGAACTGATCGACGCGCCGAACACGAAGCAGTTGCGCGGCGGACGCCCGGTCTGGGTGAAACCCGACACCGTGGTCGAGGTCGCGTTCCGCGGCCGCACCGGTGATGATTTCCTGCGCCAGGGCAGCTTCAAGGGCCTGCGCCTCGACAAGTCACCCCCGGATCTCCGCGACAGCGATCGCGCACCCAAGGAGTCCAGCATGCCCGCGCGAAAGACATCCTCGAAGGCTCGCGCGAAACGCGCAAAACCCGAGTCCGGCATCAACCTGACGCATCCCGACCGCGTGCTGATCGAAAAACCGCGCGTCACCAAACAAGGCCTCGCCGAGTTCTACGCGGGCATCGCCGAGCACCTGCTGCCCGGCGTGATCGGCCGTCCGCTGTCGCTGCTGCGCTGCCCCGATGGCGCAGGCCGGGAATGTTTTTTCCAGAAGCACCCGATGACCGGCATGCCGGATGCCATCGGCATCGGCGACGCCCGCAACGCCGAAGGCAAGAAGCAGGAGTACGTGTACGTCAACGACATCGAAGGCGTCATCGGTTTGGTACAGATGAA
>DATNAW010000072.1:0-28582 GCA_035572335.1 Rhodanobacteraceae bacterium | reverse complement strand
GGAAGCGGGCAGCTACGGCAAGGACGTCAAGGGCATGATCCGCCAGCACCAATTCGAGAAGGTCGAGCTGGTGCAGATCGTCGAACCTGCGAAATCATTCGAGGCGCTGGAGGAACTGACCAGCCACGCCGAGAAGGTGCTGCAGAGACTCGAACTGCCGTATCGCAAGATGGCGTTGTGCACCGGCGACATGGGCTTCACCGCAACCAAAACCTACGACCTCGAAGTCTGGTTGCCGTCGCAGCAGACGTATCGTGAAATTTCGTCGTGCTCCAACTGCACGGATTTCCAGGCCCGCCGCATGCAGGCGCGCTGGCGCAACCCCGCGACCGGCAAGCCGGAGCTGGCGCATACGCTTAACGGCTCTGGCCTCGCGGTCGGCCGCTGCCTCATCGCGGTGATGGAGAACTTCCAGAATGCCGACGGCTCGATCACCGTGCCTGAAGCGCTGCGGCCGTACATGGGCGGTGCGGATAGAATTGCCTGATCAATTCGGAGAGGTGGCTGAGTGGTCTAAAGCACCGGACTTGAAATCCGGCGTACGGCTTGCCGTACCGTGGGTTCGAATCCCACCCTCTCCGCCAGAAATGCAAACGCCCCTCGTGGGCGTTTTTGCGTTTCCGGAGAAGGGGTGGTGTGGATCAACCCACCCGGGTTCGACGATTTTGTCGGGAACAAAATCGGACGGCCGAAGGCCGGCCAAGAGCAAGGCGAGGGGTGGGCATCAGGGATGTTGCGAACAATCCCACGCCACTCAATCCGATCGTCCTACACTGTCATGCGTCTCCTTGCATGGAGTGCGTCATGGCGGACGAGCGGAAACCGAAGATCGAACCGTACAAGGGGCCCGCAGGCGGCTGGGGTTCGGCCAAGTCGGTCGTCGAAATCCTGAAGCGCGAGCAGGTTCCGGTTCCTTCCACGGTGAGGGAACTGTGGCGGCAGAACAAGCCGCGCGGGTTCACCTGCGTGTCGTGCGCGTGGCCACAGCCCGAGAAGCCGGCGAAGTTCGAGTTCTGCGAAAATGGCGCCAAGGCCAGCGCGTGGGAACTGACCTCGCTGCGCACGACGCCGGAGTTCTTTGCGCAGCACACTTGCAGCGAATTGCTCGGCTGGAGTGATCACGACCTCGAACAGCAGGGCCGCCTGACGCATCCGATGCGCTACGACCGCGCGACCGACAAGTACGTGCCATGCGAGTGGGATGAAGCCTTCCACGCGGTCGGCAACGAACTGCAACAGCTCGATCCGAAATCGGTGGTGTTCTACGCATCGGGTCGCGCGTCGCTGGAGACAAGTTATCTGTACGCGCTGTTCGCGCGGCTGTATGGCAACAACAACCTGCCGGACAGTTCCAACATGTGCCACGAAGCGACGGGCGTCGCGTTGCGCAAGAGCGTCGGTTCGGCGGTCGGCACGGTAGTGCTGGACGATTTCGCGAAGACCGATTGCATCCTGTTCTTTGGCCAGAACGCGGGGGTCAACAGTCCGCGCATGCTGCACGACTTGCAGAGAGCGGCCAAGCGCGGCGTGCCGATCATCGTGTTCAATCCGTTGCGCGAACGCGGACTGGAGCGCTTCACCAATCCGCAAAGTCCCATCGAGATGTTGACGGGCAGGGAAACGCCGCTGGCAACGCAATATCACCAGGTGAAAGCAGGCGGCGACATCGCGGCGATCACCGGGTTGTGCAAGGCGTTGCTGGTGCTGGACGACGAGGCGCGGGCGCAGGGTCGTGAAGCCGTTATTGATCAATCATTTATTGCACAACATTGCCATGGTTTCGATGACTTCGCGGCGTTCGTGCGCGCACAATCCTGGCCGGACATCGAGGTGGAATCGGGCTTGACGCGCAATGCCATCGAAGGCGCAGCCGAGGTCTACGCGAAGGCCCAGGCTGTGATCGGCGTCTACGGGATGGGTCTGACCCAGCACGTGCTGGGCGAATACAACATCCACATGGTGGCCAATCTGTTGCTGATGCGCGGCAACATCGGCAAACCGGGTGCCGGCCTGTGTCCGGTGCGCGGGCACTCCAACGTGCAGGGCCAGCGCACGGTCGGCATCGCCGATGATCCTGCGCTGGTGCCGCTGGACCGGCTGGCGCAGCAATACGGTTTCGAACCGCCACGCGAAAAGGGGTTGAACACCGTCGAATGCTGCGAAGGCGTGCTCGATGGAAGCGTGCACGGATTCATCGGGTTGGGCGGGAATTTCCTGCGAGCGATTCCCGAGCAGGAGCGCGTCAACGCCGCGTGGAGCAAGTTGCGGCTGACAGTGCAGATCGCCACCAAGCTCAATCGCTCGCACCTCGTCAATGGCGAAGTCGCTTATCTTTTGCCGTGTCTCGGCCGCATCGAGAAAGTGGTCGAGAATGGCAAGGCACAGGTGCTCTCGACCGAGGATTCCACCAGTTGCATCCACGCGTCGGTGGGCAACGCTGCACCGGCGAGTCCCGATCTGAAATCCGAGACGCGGATCGTGGTGGAGCTTGCCAAGGCGACGCTGCCGCCGAACCCGAAGGTGCCTTGGGATAAATGGATCGATGATTTCGCGACGATCCGCGATGCGATCGAGCAGACTTATCCGGATCAGTTCCGCGACTTCAACAAACGCATGTGGCAGCCAGGCGGCTTCCATCGTCCCAATCCCGCGCGCGAACGCGCGTGGAAGACCGACACCGGCAAGGCCAACTTCATCATGCCGCCTTCGCTGGTCGCGACTGGATTCGATGATGCGCCGGATCGCTTCCGCCTGATGACGATGCGCTCCAACGACCAGTTCAACACCACGGTTTACGGCTACGACGATCGCTTCCGCGGCATCGACGGCACGCGCGAGGTCGTTTTGATGAACAAGGACGACATCGCGCGGCTCGGTTTGCGCGATGGGCAGGCCGTGAAGCTGGTGTCGGATGCGGGCGACGGTGTTGACCGTGAAGTTGGCGGCCTGCGCGTCGTGGCGTTCGACATTCCGGCAGGTTGCATCGGCGGCTATTACCCGGAATGCAATCCGCTGATCCCGCTGTCGCACCACGCGAAGTTCAGCAAGACGCCGGCCGCGAAATCGGTTCCGGTCCGGATTGTCGCGTAAAGCCCCTCTGGCGACGGGAGAGGGGCTTCAATGCTTACGCTGCGATCGGCATTCCATCCGCGATCCGTGCGTGCGCTTGCGTCATCGCGGCTTCGCGCTGCTCGGCGCCGAGATTCAGGCCTTCGGCGCGCACGAACTCGACATCGTGGATGCCGATGAAGCCGAACACGTGCTTCAGGTAGGTTTCCTGGAAATCGACGGACGCGGCCGGGCCTTGGCTGTAGATGCCGCCACGCGAGGAGGCGATGATCACGCGCTTGCCGCCGGCCAGGCCTTCCGGGCCATTCTCGGTGTAGTGGAACGTCTTGCCCGCGGTCAGCACACGATCGAGCCACGCCTTGAGCTGCGTCGGGATGGTGAAGTTGTACATGGGCGCGCCGATCACCACGACGTCGGCGGCCAGGAATTCGTCGAGGATCTCGCCGTTGCGCGCGACGCACGGATGGCCCTCCGCGAGTACGGGCGTGAAATGCGGCAGGCTTTGCGCGGCGAGATCGCGGTGCGTGACCTCGATACCGGGATGTTCGGTGCGCAGGCGCGCCACGATCGCGGCGGTCAGGCTGCGTGAAGCGGAATTTTCACCAAGGACGCTGGAATCGATGTGCAGGAGTTTCATGGGCTTCTCCATGGGAACCGCATGACGCGGTGACCTGCAAACAATAGGCCCAGTGCGCTGCTTCGATAAGATGGCGTCATCCGAACGGAGTGTTCATCATGGCGAACGCCGTGTCTGCCCTTGCAGGGGCGCTGCCCGATCTCAATGACCTGTATTTCTTCGCCGCGGTGGTCGAACACGGTGGTTTTTCCGCCGCGAGCCGCGCGCTCAATGTACCCAAGTCGCGCCTGAGCAAACGCGTGTCGCAACTTGAGGAGGGCCTGGGCGTGCGCCTGCTGCAGCGGACCACGCGCAAGTTCGTGGTCACCGAAGCGGGCGAACGGTTCTACCGGCATTGCCAGGCGATGCTGGCCGAGGCGCGCGCCGCCACCGAAGACGTGGCGACGTTGAACGACGAACCGCGCGGGGTGGTGCGTTTGAGCTGCCCGGTTTCGCTGGCGCAGACCGTGCTGGCGTTCGTTCTTCCGGAATTCCTCGCACGGTATCCCAAGGTGCAGGTGCGGCTCATCTCGAACGATCGGCGCGTGGATCTGATCGGCGAAGGCATCGATATTGCCATCCGCGTGCGCACGAAACTGGACGCCGATGCGACTTTCGTGTTGCGCACGTTCGGTCAGTCGAACGTGTTGCCGGTTGCAAGTCCGGCCTTGCTGGAAGCGCATGGACGCCCTCAGCGTCCCGAGGATTTGTCCACGTTGCCGGCGTTGTCCACGCTGGAGCGCGATGGGCCGCAGGAGTGGGAATTGACCGGACCGGGCGCACAACAGGTGCGGGTCGAGATCCAGCCGCGCCTCGTGTGCGGCGATTTCCAGGTGATGCTCGAAGCCGCACGCAAGGGCATCGGCGTGGCCATGCTGCCCGAGTTCGTGTGTGCGCCCGCGGTTGCGCGCGGTGAACTGGAAGTGCTGCTGGGGGACTGGAGCGTGCCCGAAGGCATCATGCACTTCGTCTATCCAAGCCGGCGCGGCATGTTGCCTGCGGTGCGCGCGCTGGTGGATTTCCTGGCCGAACGTTTGCCGGACGCGACGCAGCGCAAGCACGAAGAATGCAAGCGGCGCGCGCTTTGATCGCGTGCGTGCGTGCTAACATCGCCCGACTTCGGCCGTCCAAACGGAACGACTTGAATGCAAATTGAAACCAAGCTTCCCAAGGTCGGCACCACGATCTTCACGGTGATGAGCCAGCTTGCGCTGGAGCACAAGGCGGTGAACCTGGGGCAGGGCTTTCCCGATTTCGAGACGCCGGCCACCCTGCGCGACGCATTGACCCGTGCGATGAATGAGGGGCGCAATCAATACGCACCGATGAGCGGCATCCCGAAGTTGCGCGAGCAGATCGCGCTGCAGGTGGATCGGCTGTACGGGCGTCGCATCAGCCCGGACACCGAAGTCACCGTGACCTCCGGCGCGACCGAAGCCATTTTCGCAGCGATCGCGTGCGCGGTGCATCCAGGCGACGAGGTGATCGTGCTCGATCCCTGCTACGACTGCTACGAACCTGCGATCGCGCTGGCCGGCGGCAAGACCGTGCACGTGCCGCTGAAATTGCCGGACTTCTCGGTGGACTGGCAGCGCGTGCGCGACGAGATCACTCCGAAGACGCGGATGATCATGGTCAACAGCCCGCACAATCCATCGGGTGCGGTATTCGCGGAATCCGATCTCGATGCGCTTTCCGAAATCGCCACGCAACACGGATTGCTGGTGATCTCCGACGAAGTGTACGAACACATCATCTACGACGGCCGCACGCACTGCAGCGTTTCGCGCCGGCCGGAACTGGCCGAGCGCAGCTTCGTGATTTCCTCGTTCGGCAAGACTTGGCATTGCACCGGCTGGAAGGTCGGCTATTGCGTCGCACCCAAGCTGCTGACGGCGGAATTCCGCAAGGTGCATCAATACCTGACATTCTGCACGTTCCATCCGGCGCAGTGCGCGTTCGCGGAAGTGATGGAAAACGATCCGCAGCATGCGCGGGACCTGGCTGCGTTCTACCAGGCCAAGCGCGATCGGTTCCGCGAGCTGCTGGCGGGCTCACGTTTCAAGTTGCCGGCGGTGCAGGGCGGTTATTTCCAGTTGGCCGATTATTCCGCGATCCGCGACACCGACGACCTGAATTTCTGCGAATGGATGGTTCGCGAAGGCGGCGTCGCGGCGATTCCCGTGTCGGCGTTCTACGAAACCGCGCCGGACGCGAAGCTGGTGCGTTTCTGCTTTGCGAAAAGCGATGAGACTTTGCAGGCGGCGGCGGAACGGCTATGCAGAATCTGAGGGTTTCCATAGCCCAAGGCGCGACCCGCTGGCACGATCCCGCGGGCAATCGCGATTACTACGGCGGATTGATCGCGCCGCTGGCCGGGCGCACCGATCTCGTGGTGATGCCAGAAACCTTCACCAGCGGGTTTTCCAACGAAGCCATCCACAACGCGGAAACCATGGACGGCCCGACCGTCGCATGGTTGCGTGAACAGGCGAGGGGACTGGATGCTGCCATCACCGGCAGCGTGCAGCTGCGGGTGGGCGACGGCGTGTTCAACCGGTTGCTGTTCGTGACGCCCGATGGCGAAGTGCGGCATTACGACAAGCGTCACCTGTTCCGCTATGCCGATGAACACAAGCGCTACGCCGCGGGCCGCGAACGGCTTATCGTCGAATGGAAAGGTTGGAAGATCTGCCCGCTGGTCTGCTACGACCTGCGCTTTCCGGTGTTCTCGCGCAATCGCCACGACGTGCGGCAAGGTTTCGAGTACGACCTGGTGCTGTTCGTCGCCAACTGGCCCTCGGCGCGTGCGCATGCGTGGCGCACGCTGCTGCGCGCGCGCGCGATCGAGAACCTGGCTTATTGCGTCGGCGTCAACCGCGTCGGCGTGGACGGCAACCAGCTGCCGTATTCGGGCGACAGCTCGGTGCTGGATTTCCTCGGCCAGGCGATGGCCGATCTGGGCGCGCAGCAACAGGTCGTCACGGTGGCGCTCGATCACGCCGCGCTGCAGGCCTTCCGCGAAAAGTTTCCCGCGTGGATGGATGCGGATGCGTTCGAGCTGCGTTTGTAGGAGTCGGCCTGCCGGCGATGCCGGGAATATTGTTCGCGCGCAGGCGCGCTCCTACAGGATCGCGAGCACCGCTTCGGGCGGTCTGCCAATGGCGGCCTGGCCGTTGGCGAACACGATCGGACGCTCGATCAGGATGGGATGCTGTGCCATCGCGTCGATGAGTTGTTCGCGCGTGAGCCCGGGATTGTCGAGTGCGAGTTCGGCGTAAGCCGGTTCACCCGTGCGCATCAGTTCGCGCGGTTCCTTGCCGAGCAGTTTCAGCACGTGCGCGATGTCCGCCGCGGAGGGCGGGTTCTTCTGGTAATCGATGATGGCCGGTGCGATGCCGCGCTTCTGCAACAGCTCGAGCGTGCCACGCGATTTGGAACAGCGCGGGTTGTGCCAGACGGTGATGGTGTGGTTTGCGGGCATGCGTGTTTCCTGGATCAGCCATCAACCCCGGCCCGGACCGTTGCCACCGCGATTGCCGCCGCCGTCGCGGCGCGGTCCGCGCGCGCTGCGGTTGCCGCCCGGTCCGCCACGATTTTGGCCACCCGGACCGCCGCGATTCGGACGGCCGCCGGGGCCACCACGATTCTGACCGCTTCGATTTTGCCCACCGCCCGGTCCGCCACGACCTTGGCCGCCGCCGGGACGCTTGTCACCGGCGAACCACGTGCGTACCGACGGCAATTCCTGGCCGGGCGCGACGCCGCGGCCCTTGCGCCGGTTCTTGCGCGCCGGCTGGTCGGGTTTCAGCACGTTGCCATTGACGTCGCCGCGCGGCGGTCCGCGCCGGCGCTTGCCGCGGCCGGGAAAATCATCGGGACGCACCCGATCGAAGGCGGTGAGTTCGCGCGCCTCGTCGTGGCGCACGCCCGTCCATGCGTGTGGCGTCTGGCTGGTCGGACGCACTTCGGTGACGCCGCGCGCCGTGTGGCGCTGGTGCAACACTGGTTTCAGCGTCAACGTCGGTTGCATCGGCCCCGCGCCGGAGAGGTCGCGCAGTCCCTTGATCGCGTCTTCCGCGAGGGCCTGGTTCTGACCGGGGCGCAGGCCGCGCGGCAGTTCGACGTTGCCGTAGCGGATGCGTTTCAGGCGGCTGACCAGCAGGCCCTGCGAATCCCACAGGCGGCGCACTTCGCGGTTGCGGCCTTCGTGCAGGACCACGCGGAACCAGCAATGGCTGCCGCCGCGGCTGACCACGTGGATCTCGTCGAAACGTGCAGGGCCGTCTTCCAGTTCCACGCCGGCTTTCAGTTTTTCCAGCATCTCGTCGGGCACTTCGCCGTGCACGCGGCACAGGTACTCGCGCTCGAGTTCGTGGCTGGGATGCATCAGCGCATTCGCGAGTTCGCCATCCGTGGTCAGCAGCAGCAGGCCGGTCGTATTGACGTCCAGACGTCCAACCGAAATCCAGCGCGAACCCTTCAAGGGCGGCAGGTTCTCGAATACCGTCGGGCGGCCTTCCGGATCGTCGCGCGTGGTGAGTTCGCCCTCGGGCTTGTGGTACATCAGAACCTGCGCGTGTTCGTGCTGGTCGGTCGCGACCACGAATTGCTTGCCGTCGACTTCCACGCGGTCGCCGGCGCGTACACTCGAACCGGTCTCCGCCGCGTTGCCGTTAACCTTGATCTCGCCACCCGCGATGCGCTGCTCCAGCATCCGGCGCGAGCCGAGTCCGGCGTTCGCAAGCACCTTGTGCAGGCGTTCCTCCAGTGCGCCGCCGTGTTCGTGCGCGGCCGGCCGTTTGAGGGTCAGAAGGGAACGGGAGGTGGAACTCATACAGCGTCCTCGGTGGTGCTCGGGTTTTCGCCGGACGAGATCGCGTCCGGTTCGATATCGGTTTGCGCTTCCACGTCCCGCGGCACTGCGGAAGCCTCGGGCGCGAGCGCGAGTTGCGGATCGGCGATTTCGCGGATTTCGGCCAGCGTCGGAAGCTGGTCCAGCGACTTGAGGTTGAAATAGTCGAGGAACTGGCGCGTGGTGCCGAACAGCGCCGGCTTGCCGGGCACGTCGCGATAACCGACCACGCGGATCCACTCGCGTTCTTCCAGCGTATGCATGATGCTGGTCGACACGCCGACACCGCGCACCTGTTCGATTTCGCCACGCGTGATCGGTTGGCGGTAGGCGATCAGTGCAAGGGTTTCCAGCAGCGCGCGGGAATATTTGGTCTGACGTTCGGACCACAGCCGCGCCACCCATGGGTGCACGGCTTCGCGCACCTGGTAGCGGAAACCCGACGCCACTTCGACCAGTTCGATGCCGCGGCCTTCGCAGGCGGCGGTGAGGTCTTCCAGCGCCTTGCCGATGGCCTCGTGGCTGACCTCGTCGGATTCCTGGAACAGGGCCGCGATCATGGGCAGCGTGAGCGGTTGCTGGGCCGCGAGCAGCGCGGCTTCGATGATGTTGTCGAGTCGTTCTTGTTCCACGTGCGCCTCACTGTGCGCGTTGTTGAAAGCGATTTGTCCGCAAAGGACGCAAAAAGCAGTCAGCTCTATTTCTTCTCTTCGCGATCTTTGCGTTCTTCGCGGACAGCTCTTTTAGTCCGCCGTGTCCGCCACGGCGCGCGCCTTCAGGTAGATCGGCGCCAGCGGCGCGTCCTGCATGATCTCGATCAGCCTGTCCTTGGCCAATTCCAGCAGCGACAGGAACGTCACTACCAAGCCGAGTTTGCCCTCGGAGGCCTCGAACAGGCCTTCGAAGCGATGGAAGGCGCCGTCGCCGAGTTTGCGCAACACCTCGCCCATGCGCTGGCGCACCGACAGGGGCTCGCGCTCGACTTCGTGGTGGCCCGACAGTTCCGCGCGGCGCAGCACGTCGCGCAGCGCAAGCAGCATCTCGCGCAAATCCACCGGCGGCGGCAGGCGCACGATCTTGCGGTCGGGCACGAACGCCTGCGCGGTGTCGAGGTCGCGTTCCATGCGCGGCAGCGTGTCGATGTCTTCGGCGGCTTTCTTGAAGCGCTCGTATTCCTGCAGGCGGCGCACCAGCTCCGCACGCGGGTCTTCCTCCACGCCTTCTTCCATGGGCGGGCGCGGCAGCAGCAGGCGCGATTTGATCTCGGCCAGGATCGCCGCCATCACCAGGTACTCGGCCGCGAGCTCGAGACGCATCTCGTGCATCACGTCGATGTAATCCATGTACTGGCGGGTGATCTCCGCGACGGGAATGTCGAGGATGTCGAGGTTCTGCCGGCGGATCAGGTACAGCAGCAGATCCAGCGGCCCCTCGAACGCTTCGAGGATCACTTCCAGCGCGTCCGGCGGGATGTACAAATCCTGCGGGATCTGCAACACCGGCTGGCCATGCACGACGGCCAGCGGCATTTCTTCCTGGCGCGGCGCGTCCACGCGGGGCGAGTCCGGTGCGGGGGTCGCGGTTTCGATGGGTTGGGGCTCGGTGCTCATTCGCACTTGTCGTGGGCGGGCAGGCGGCCTGTCGATGCCGTTACCCAGGTCTGCATTGCTTGTTCTTCGTCTGCGGCGGACCGCTGCGCTGGGCAACGATGGCTCGCTGGGGTTCCGCCATTCCGCAAAGCGGGCGCGGCGGATTCGCTATCGGCTTGCAACCGGGCGCGTTGCCGGCCTGTGCATCAATAACCGCATTGGCCGGCAATGCCGGCCTCTCTCGCTTGCCCGGAAAGGCAATCCCCGAAATCCGCATCCGCAAGTGAGAAGTGCGACCGTTCGACGGGTCGCTGGCGGCGGCCTGGTGCCGCCGATGCCGGCAAGGTCTACCGGCCATACGCGTCTAGGTTAAGGCCGAATGGTCTGCAAGTCCAGTGCCGTCCATTGAATCTTGGCCCGTAACTTGCTTCACGATTGGGCGGAGTCCGGAGGATTTCCGCCGACGCGTGCGGCGGAACGCGCGAGCCGAGGTGACAGGGGAATGTTCAACGTGGCCAACGATTACAAACCGGATCCGGCGGCCGAGGCGCACGTCCGGCATGCACGGATGGTGCGGCAGACTGCAGTCCTGATGAGCCGGCGCGGCGACGTATGGCAAACCGACCTCGAGGACATTTCCGCCACCGGCGTGCGGCTTTCGCGCCCGGCCGAGTGGCACGGCAAACCCGGCGATGTCTGGGTGCTCGACATGCTGTTCGGTGACGAGGTCAACGTCCACGTGATGGCCGAGGTTGTGCGCGTCGGCAACACGGATATCGCGCTGGCTTTCGCCCGCATCCCGGAAGACACGCAGGCAGCGCTGTGGACGCTGCTGGGCGGATACGCGGATACGCTGGAACCGTGGGACGAAGACGGCGGCCAGACGTAAAGGAGAGGCGGCCCGAAGGCCGCCTCGTGTCCTCTTGCAGCGTTCCCGCATCAATGTCCGCCGCTGCTCTTGGGCGGCGGCCGCCTTTCGCCTTGCTTCCCTTGCGCTTGAGGCTCATGACGCTGTGCTGCGCGCTCGCCGCGCGGCGGTGGCTGTCGCATGGCGTTCGGTTGCGGACGTTGCTCACGCTGCATGACGGGTTGCGGTCGCGATTGCGCGCGCTGCATTTCCGGGCGTGGTGCAGCAGCCGCCGGTGCGCGTTCGTTGCGTGGCGGCGCCGTGACGCGTTCCCGTTGACGATTCGGTGCAGCGTTCACCGGCTGGTGTTGCGGCGTCGCTGCACGATTGTGCGGTGCCCGCACCATGCCGCGGCTGGGTGCCGGCGCCGCCGTGGGGGCGTGCTCGGCAGGGGCGGCTACCGTCTTGTGGGTGGGAGAGCGGTTCGCCGCGGCCGCGGCCTCCGCCGGACGTGCGCGTTGCGGCGCGGCAACCATGCGGCTGTTGGCTGGCTTGGGTGCGCGCACGGCGTGCGGCCCGTTGAAGTTGCCCGCGTGTTGCGTCGCGAACACGGCCGGCCGGCCCTGGTTGGCCTTGAAGCGCTGAGCCGGATTGCGCATGGCGACATCGCGCTGCTGCGTCTGCGTCGCGGTCGGCTGGACGTGGCGCTGGTTGGCCCAGGAGCGCTGTTGCGCGCTCGGTCGCGCCGAAAGACCACCGCGGCCGCCGTTGTAGCTGACACGGCTCGTGTGCACGTTGTTGATCACCGTCTTATTGACGTACACGTTGCGCACGTTGGTGACGTTGACGTTGCTGACGGCCCGGTTGTAATAGAAGTTGCGCCCCCGCCACTCGCCACCCGAGTAGCCGTTGCCGAAGTAACCATAGCCGTAATTGACGCCGCCGTAGAAGCCGACGTGCGAGCCCCAGTAACCCGCGTGCCAGCGATAGTAGCCATCCGACCAGCCCCACCAGCCAGGCGTCCACAACAGGCCGATTTGTGGCGGCATCACCCAGGTACCAGGTACCCAGTAGTAATCGCCGTAGTCTGGATCCCATGCCCAGTAGCCTGGCGTCCAGATGTAGCCAGGGCCGGGAATGACCGGCTGCGCATACACGGGAAGCGCCGGCGGCGGGACGCCGACCGAGATGCCGATGCCGATGCTCACGCCGGCATGGGCGGTTGGCGGCAACGCCAGCATCGGCGTGGCCATGAGACCTGCAACGAGCAACGTTGTCGCGATGCGTTTCACGGTGACTTCTCCTGATCGGCCGAAATGGCCTAACCATTAGAACGCGATGCTATTGCCATTGCTGACGAATGTGTGATCGCCGGTTGTCCACCATTTAGCCCGCATTGGGCGGCGATTCAGCGCGCGGAATGAATGTCACGGCTGTTGGCGCTCGTCAGCGCCGTCAAGCTTCCTGCGGGGCTTTCTTCTTTTCCTCGTCCCGCAACGCACGCCGCAGGATCTTGCCGACGTTGCTCTTGGGCAATTCGTTGCGGAACTCGATGTATTTTGGCCGCTTGTACCCGGTGAGTTCGTCGTGGCAGTACTGCTTCAGCGCGGCTTCGGTGAGGCCGGGATCCTTCTTCACCACGAACAACTTCACCACTTCACCGGA
Organism: Rhodanobacteraceae bacterium; assembly: GCA_035572335.1. Taxonomy (GTDB): domain Bacteria; phylum Pseudomonadota; class Gammaproteobacteria; order Xanthomonadales; family Rhodanobacteraceae; genus 66-474. The sequence goes on along the minus strand of DATNAW010000072.1, from coordinate 15,941 downwards.
ATGCTCGTCGGGCACGCCGATCGCGGCGACTTCCAGCACGCCGGGGTGGCGCGCAACCACGTCCTCTATTTCGTTCGGATACACATTGAAGCCCGAAACCAGGATCATGTCCTTCTTGCGGTCGACGATGTAGAACAGCCCGTTCCCGTCCATCCGCGCGATGTCGCCGGTCCGCAGCCAGCCATCCGCGTCCATCACCTTCGCCGTTTCTTCGGGACGATTCCAGTAACCCTTCATCACCTGCGGGCCACGCACGCAAAGCTCGCCGGGTTCACCGGCCGGCGCGGTGTGGCCTTCGTCATCACGCAGGGCGATGTCGGTCGACGGCAGCGGCATGCCGATCGAACCGGTGTAGTCCTTGATGTCGAGCTTGTTGGCGGTCGCGACCGGCGAAGTTTCGGTGAGCCCGTAGCCTTCGATCAGCGGAATGCCGGTGGCCTTCTTCCAGCGCTCGGCCACCGCGCGCTGCACCGCCATGCCGCCGGCCAGCGCGAACTTGACGTGCGAAAAATCCAGCGACGAAAAATCCGGATGGTGGAGCAGGGCGTTGTACAGCGTGTTGACGCCGGTGATCGCGCTCCAGCGGTTCTTCTTCAGCGTCTTGATGAACGCAGGGATGTCGCGCGGGTTGGTGATCAGGATGTTCTCGCCGCCGAAGTACATCATGAACAGCGCGTTCACCGTCAACGAGAAGATGTGGTACAGCGGCAACGCGGTGATGATGCGTTCCTCGCCAGGGGTGAACAGGTCGCCCACCCACGCCGCCAGTTGCAGGGTGTTGGCGACCATGTTGCCGTGCGTCAGCATCGCACCCTTGGCGACACCGGTGGTGCCGCCGGTGTATTGCAGGAACGCGATGTCGCCGTGGCCGAGTTGTACCTTCGGTACCGGCAGCCCCGAGCCGCGGCGCAGCACGTCGCCGAAACACAGGTGCCCCGGCAGCGACCAGCGCGGCACCATCTTCTTGATGTGCTTCACCGCGAAACTGATCAGCGGACCCTTGGGAAAACCGAGCTGGTCGCCGATCGAGGTGACGATGACGTGTTGCACGTGCGTCTTGCCGATGGCCTCCTGCAGCGTCGAGGCAAAGTTCTCCAGCACCACGATGCTTTTCGCGCCGGAATCCTCCAGCTGGTGCTGCAGTTCGCGCGCGGTGTAAAGCGGATTGACATTGACGACCGTCAACCCCGCGCGCAGCGCACCGAACAGCGCAACCGGGTATTGCAGAAGGTTGGGCAGCATGATCGCCAGGCGATCACCCTTGCCGAGCTTCCACTCGTTGGCAAGGAAGGCCGCGAAGCAGGCGCTCTGGCGATCCAGTTCGGCCCACGTGAGCGTGGTGCCAAAACTGGAATAGGCGGGACGCTGCGAATGGCGCGCGCAGGCCTGCTCGAACATGGCGACGATCGACGGAAAGGCATCGACGTCGATTTCCGCCGGCACACCCGGCGGGTAATGTTCGAGCCAAGGGCGTGGATCGGCCATGCTGTTCCCTCCTGTCATTGCGCACGCGCGCTGCATTGGAGCACGATAGGCGCGAAAGCGGCAAGGTGCATTGCGGCATTCAGCAGGATCGGAGCGATGGCGAGCACGAAATCCGCATGGATATTGCACGCGCGCGCAGCGCGCCTGCTTCTGGCCGCAGGCGTGATTCTTGTGGTGCTTGCGCTCGCGACCTGCCAGCGCGCGCCGGCGGAGCAGCAGGTTCGCGCGGCCATCGAATCGGCGGCCACTGCAGCGCGCGCCAACGACGCCGGTGCGCTGCTGGCGTTCGTCAGCGGCGACTTCAGCGGCAACGATGGCGAACTGGACCGGCACGGCTTGCGCCAGCTGCTTGCGGTGCGTGCGCTGCGCCAGGACAAGACCGGCGTGCTGATCGGCCCCGTTTCCTTCGAGCACAGGGGTGACCGCATCATCGCCCGCTTCAACCTGGTACTGACCGGCGGCAAGCCCGGCGACCTGCTTCCCGAGCGGTCGGCAATCTTCGCCATGACCACCGCCTGGCGGCAGGAGGGGCGCGATTGGCGCTGTTACAACGCCCGTTGGGAGAGTAAGGTGTAGGAAAAGAGTGATCGACCGGTCAACCAAGCGTTGCCATCGCCCGTTCATGGAGATGGCAATGTCGGGAGGGGAGATGCGGCGAACTTTCGTGGTCGGCTGTCCGCGTTCGGGCACCACGCTGGTGCAGGCGATGATTGCGCGTCATCCCGACGTGTTCTCGCTGCACGAAACCTTTTTCTTCGAGTCCCTGCTGGGTGACGCAGAACTGCGTTGGGGCGATCGCGAAGCGCGTTCGACCCGGCGTTGGTATCACCGCGCGGGCATGGCGCAATCCTGGGGCCGGCACCGCCTGCGCGAACTCGAGCGAATCCATGCGGCGCGTTCGCGCCAAAGGCCGATACCGCGTCGATGGAACGCCTGCGTGCGCCGCTACGCGGCACTCCTCGACGAGGCGGCGAGCCGGCAGCAACGCGAGCACTGGGTCGAGAAGACGCCGAACCATTTGCTGTTCCTCGATGAAATCGCGAAATGCATTCCGGATGCGCGTTTCGTGCATGTGCTGCGGCGCGGGATCGACGTGATTGCGTCTATCAACGATGCGGACATGCAGGTGGAAACACGCGCTTTCAGCGGCGGCACGGTGCGCTGGGCGCGGCGCTGGAATCGCGCGATGGGGATGCACCTCGCGCATCTGGGTGAACCGCGGCACTACCTGCTGTGCCTCGAGGACCTCGTCGAGAGCGCGGATGAAGAGTGGCAGATGCTGTGCGAATTCCTGGCACTCGATCCCGGCAAACCATTGCTGGATCGCCCGGGCTGTGATGTGGCCGATGCTCGGGCAGAGCCGTGGAAGACCGCCGCGGTCAGCGGCATCGCGAAGAGCGTGAGCGGCAAGTCGCAGGCGTTGTTCGGTCCGCAATCGCTCGCCTGGTTGCGGCAGCACCTGGTCAGCTACGGCGCAATCCGCGATGCGATTCGCGAGCAACACCGCTTCAATGCCGAATGGTCGCGGCGTCCTGTCGAACACGCGGCACGACGTGGCGTGGCAACCCGTCTTCGGACAGGCGGAATCGACCCGCCGCGCACCGAATAATGGCGTGGGAATCGGATTCGACTTGAGCACACTGCCCGCGTGTTGCGGGCAGTGTGTCGGTGCAAGCGTTTACGCGGCCTTCTTCGCCAGGTCGCGCAGCACGTACTGCAGGATGCCGCCGTGCTTGTAGAAGTCGCGTTCCTTGGGCGTCAGCAACATCACGTGCACGTCGAACTCGGTCTTCTTGCCATCCTTGCCGGTTGCGACCACGTGCGCGGTCCTGGAATCGCCGCCATCGAGGCCGGTGATCGCGAAGGTTTCTTTGCCGGTGAGGCCGAATTTCGCGGCGTTGTCGCCGCCCTTGAACTGAAGCGGCAGCACGCCCATACCGACAAGGTTCGAGCGATGGATGCGTTCGAAACTTTCGGCGATCACGGCCTGGATGCCCAGCAGCAGCGTACCCTTGGCCGCCCAGTCGCGTGACGAACCGGTGCCGTATTCCTTCCCGGCGATCACGATCAGCGGCGTGTTTTCCGCCTTGTATTTCATCGCCGCGTCGTAGATCGACATCTGTTCGCCGCTCGGCACGTGCATCGTGAAGCCGCCCTCGACACCGTCCAGCAACTTGTTCTTGATGCGGATGTTGGCAAAGGTGCCGCGCACCATCACGTCGTCATTGCCGCGCCGCGAACCGTACGAGTTGAAGTCCTTCGGTTCGACGCCACGCGCCATCAGGTACTTGCCCGCGGGCGAGTCCTTCTTGATCGCACCCGCCGGCGAGATGTGGTCGGTGGTGATCGAATCGCCGAACAGGCCGATGCAGTACGCGCCGTTGATGTCCTGGTGCTTCGGCAGGTCCATCGTCATGCCTTCGAAGTACGGCGGATTCTTGATGTAGGTGGACTTCTCGTCCCACACGTACTGGTCGCCGTCGGGCGATTTCACCGCGTTCCACTCTGCGCTGCCCTTGAAAACGTCGGCGTAGTTCTTCGAGAACATGTTCGCGGTCACCGAGCTCGCGACCAGGTCGGCGATTTCCTTGTTGCTCGGCCAGATGTCCCTCAGATAGACGTCCTTGCCGTCCTTGTCCTTGCCCAAAGGCTGCTTCGACAGGTCGATGTCGACGGTGCCCGCGAGCGCGAACGCCACCACCAGCGGTGGCGAAGCGAGGTAGTTCATCTTCACTTCGGAGTGGATGCGGCCTTCGAAGTTGCGGTTGCCCGAAAGCACCGACGCGACCGCGAAGTCGTTGTCGGTGATGCGCTTGCTGACATCTTCCGGCAGCGGGCCGGAGTTGCCGATGCAGGTGGTGCAGCCGTAACCGACGAGATAGAAGCCCATCTTCTGCAGGTCCTCCATCAGGCCCGTGGCTTCGAGATAGTCGGTGACGACCTTCGAACCCGGCGCCAGCGACGTCTTGACCCAGGGCTTCGGTTTCAGGCCGCGCGCGGCCGCCTTGCGCGCCAGCAGGCCGGCACCGATCATCACCGCGGGGTTGGAAGTGTTGGTGCACGACGTGATCGCCGCGATCACCACCGAACCGTCTTCCAGTTCGCAATGTTCGATGTGCGGGCAGACATCGGGCGAGGGTTCGTTCTGGCTCTCGGCGCGACCGACCGCGGTGCTGCCGCCTTCGTTCAGGAAGCGTTCCTTCTGCTTGTCCCAGCGGGTGTCCTTTTTGCCGGAATTGAGCGCGTCCATCGCGGCGCAGTAGCTCTGCCGCATGTCGGTCAGCAGCACGCGATCCTGCGGGCGCTTGGGGCCGGCCAGTGACGGCTTGACGTCGGCGAGATCCAGTTCGAGCACCGCGCTGAACTCGGCTTGCGGCGAATGTTCGTCGTGCCACAGGCCCTGCGCTTTCGCATACGCCTCGATCAGTTCGATCTGGTGCGCGCCGCGGCCCGAAAGGCGCAGGTAGTTGATGGATTCCTTGTCGATCGGGCAGATCGCGCAGGTCGCGCCGTATTCGGGCGACATGTTGCCCAGCGTGGCGCGGTCGGCCAGCGGCAGGTGCTGCAGGCCGGGACCGAAGAACTCCACGAACTTGCCGACTACGCCGTGCTTGCGCAGCATCTGGGTGACGGTCAGCACCAGATCGGTTGCGGTCGCGCCTTCCGGCAACTTGCCGTTGAAGCGAAAGCCCACGACCTGCGGGATCAGCATCGAAGATGGCTGGCCAAGCATCGCCGCCTCGGCCTCGATGCCGCCCACGCCCCAGCCCAGCACGCCGAGGCCGTTGACCATCGTGGTGTGCGAATCGGTGCCGAACAGCGTGTCGGGGAACGCCCACGCCTGGCCGCCGATGTCGCGCGTCATCACCACGCGCGAGAGGTATTCCAGATTCACCTGGTGCACGATGCCAGTCGCAGGCGGGACCACCTTGAAATCATCCAGAGCCTTCTGGCCCCAGCGCAGGAAGGCGTAGCGTTCGTGGTTGCGCTGGAATTCGATTTCGGCGTTGCGCGCCAGCGCATCGGCCTCGCCGAACACGTCCACCTGCACCGAATGGTCGATCACCAGTTCCGCGGGCGAGAGCGGATTGATCTTCTTCGGATCGCCACCCAGTGCGACCATCGCGTCGCGCATTGCGGCGAGGTCCACCACGCACGGCACGCCGGTGAAATCCTGCAGCACCACGCGCGCGGGCAGGAAGGAGATTTCGGTCGCGGGTTCGGCCTTCGGATCCCAGTTCAGCACCGCTTCGATCTGTGCCTTGGTGACTTCGCGGCCGTCCTCGTTGCGCAGCAGGTTTTCCAGCAGGATCTTCATCGAGTAGGGCAGCCGCCTGATGTCGTGCTGCTTGCCCAGTTTCGCGAAACTGGCGATCTGGTAGGACCGGCCGCCGACGCTGAGGGTGTCGCGAATCCCGAACGAGTCTTGCATGGTGCTCTCCTGATGGCCGCGCTGAGGCCCGCGATGCGCGGCGTGGCTTCGAATGGACCGCCCATTATCGCGCAAACCCCGCCGCGATGCCCGCACGCAGGCTGAAACCTGCGCCAGCCGCGGCGAATGGCTAGACTCACGCGAGCCGAACCGGGGACATCGCGCACGTGACGAGCACGCCGAGCAAGCACGACAAGCCATGATCGCACCCGTCCGCCTGTTCCTGCGCATCTACGAGAAGTGGAAGCGCGACACGCTCTACGAGGGCGATTTCCGCCCCAGCATCAGCATCCTCAAGCTTTCCTTCATCGCGCTGTTCATCGGCGGCGCGGCGGCCGTCATCGCGTGGATGCTGTACCGGTTGATCGGGCTGGTGACACACATCGCGTTCGCCGGGCAATGGAATTTCGACTTCGTCCAGCCAGCCGCGTTGCACGCGCCGTGGTGGGTGATCATCCTGGCACCGGTGGTGGGCGGCCTCATCATCGGCTTCATGGCGCGCTACGGCACCGAGCGCATCCGCGGCCACGGCATCCCCGAAGCGCTGGAAGCGATCCTGTTCCGCCGCAGCAAGATGATGGCGAAGGTCGCGATCCTGAAACCGCTGTCGGCCGCGATCGCGATCGGCACCGGCGGACCGTTCGGCGCCGAAGGCCCGATCATCATGACCGGTGGTGCGGTCGGCTCGTTGATCGGGCAGGTGTTCGAACTCACCTCGATCGAACGCCGCACACTGCTGGTGGCCGGCGCGTGCGCGGGCATGTCAGCGACGTTCGCGACGCCGATCGCGGCAACGCTGGTGGGCGTGGAATTGCTGCTGTTCGAAATGCGTCCGCGCAGCACCATCCCGGTCGCGATCGCCTGTTTCGTGGCGGCGGTGCTGCGGCCGTTCCTGATCGGTTCCGGGCCGCTGTTCCCGATCACGGTCCAGTTCCACTTGCATATCGCGGAGTTCGGGATGGCCGCGGTCAGCGGACTGATGGCCGGACTGCTCGCGACGGCGGTGACGTTCCTCGTCTACAAGGTCGAGGATGGCTACCGCAAGCTGCCGATCCACTGGATGTGGTGGCCTGCGATCGGCGCGCTGGTGGTCGGCGTCGGTGGCGTGATCGATCCGCAGACGCTGGGCGTCGGCTACGACATCATCTACCAGTTGCTCACCGGCAAGATCGTCGGCGCCGCGATCGTCACCTTCATGATCGTCAAGGCGCTGATCTGGATCGTGTACCTGAGTTCCGGCACGTCGGGCGGAACGCTCGCGCCACTGCTGGCGCTGGGCGCGGGGTTGGGCGGACTGGAAGCGATGGTTTTTCCCGGGCCGTATCCGCTGCTGTGGCCGTTGCTCGGCATGGGCGCGATGCTGGCCGCGGTGATGCGGATGCCGTTCACGTCGATCCTGTTCGCGCTGGAACTCACCGGCAACGCCAGCATGCTGCCGACGCTCCTGATCACCTGCACGACGGCCTATGGCGCAAGCGTGTTCCTGATGAAGCGTTCCATCCTCACCGAGAAGATCGCGCGGCGCGGCCTGAACATCTTCCGTCCGTACACACTCAACCGGCTGGAATACATGACGGTCAAGGAAGTGATGACGCGCGAAGTCGTGGGCGTCTCGGCGGACCTGACGGTGCGGGACCTGCGCGACCAGTATTTCGGCAGCGAGCAAAAATATCGCGCGTATCCCGTCGTGGATGCGGAGGGTACCTTGCTCGGCATCGTCGATCGCGCGCGTTTGCGCGGATGGCTGGAAAGCGATGCCGCCGGCGCGGCGCGCCTTTCAGAACTGATGAGCGGCGATCCTGTGGTGGCCTTTCCCGAGGAAAGCTGCCAGAGCATCGCCATCCGCATGGCGGTGGAAAAACGCGACCGCATTCCGGTGGTGGATCGCGACAACCAGCACTTGCTCGGCATGGTCACCCGTTACGATCTGCTGACACCGTACACGCAAACCCACGACGAGGAACTGCTACGCGAGCGCGTGTTCCGGGGGCGCGGGCAATCACATTGACGATCGAGGTGTTGCTGCGCGCAAGCGTCGCTTCTCACCCGCGCAATGCCACACCCGTGAGCATTCCCCGAGCGATCATCGCTTCGCGCTTCGAGCGCAGCAGCAGGTGCCGCCGTCGGCCGCCGAGCTGCCGCCACAGCACGGCCGCGCGCACGGCGGCCAGCAGCAACGCGCGGACGCGCTGCGCCTGAGCGGGTTGCTGCAGGTACAACGGATTGCCCACGACGGTGATCCGCGGCTTCAGGCCGGAGAGATTGGCGCTGTAGAGATCGGCGAGGCGCGCAATGATGGTGGGATGCGTGAGCGGGAAGTGCTGCAACTGGCGCTGCATGCCGGTCAAACCTTCACCGAGCCGCCGGTTCAGATCAGGGCGCGCGGCGAGGCTGCGCTCCAGCTTCATCACGTTGATGAGCATGTGGAACAGTGGCAGGTCGCGATCGTTGCCTTCCACCTGTTCCACCAGCACGCGCAGGCCGCGGCGTACGCCCTGGTTGCCACCGAACACATCGGCTGCGCTGGCGGATTCCAGTTTGAATACGCTGGCCAGGCTGGCCTCCATGGCCTCGCTGTCGCAATCGCCCTCGCGCGCAAGGCTGCGCACCAGCGACAGCGCCTGGAACATGCCCGCCAACGCCAATACGCGAGCTTCCTTCATCGCCGTCCCTCGATTGGTGGCGCATCGGTGGCATCGATGACCGCGCCGCCGAGGCATTCCTCGCCGCGGTAGAACACCACCGACTGTCCCGGCGCGACTCCGCGCTGTATTGCATCGAAGCGTACCGCGCAGCGATCGCCACCCACTTCGACTTGGCACGCCTGCAGCGGCTGGCGGTAGCGCGTCATCGCCGTGCATTCGAACGACGCGGCAGGCGCCGCATCGGCAATCCAGTGAGCGCTGCTCGCGGTCAACGAACGCGATTGCAGCCACGGGCTGTCGTGGCCCTGGTCGACATACACGACGTTGGCGACGACGTCCTTGCCCACCACGTACCACGGTTCGCCGCTGCCGCCGGCGTGGCCGCCGATGTGCAGGCCGGAACGCTGGCCCGGCGTGTAGAACATCGCGCCCTGGTGTTCGCCCAGCGTGCGGCCATGCGGCGTGCGCAATTCGCCCGGCTGCGCGGGCAGGTAGGTCGAGAGGAACGCGCGGAAGTCGCGCTCGCCGATGAAGCAGATGCCGGTGGAATCCTTTTTCGCCGCAACCGGCAGGCCCGCATCCGCAGCCACGCGACGCACTTCGCTCTTGTGCAGACCACCCAGCGGGAACAACGCGGCGCCGAGTTGTTCCTGATCCAGCATGTGCAGGAAATAGGTCTGGTCCTTGCCGGTGTCGCGCGCGCGCAGCAAGCGCCAGCGGCCGTCGATCCATTCGTTCCTCGCGTAATGGCCGGTCGCAATTTTTTCGGCGCCGTCCGCGCGCGCGGCATCGAGGAAGGTGCCGAACTTGATCTCGCGGTTGCACAGCACGTCGGGATTGGGCGTGCGGCCTGCGCGGTACTCGTCCAGAAAATATGCGAATACGCGCTCGCGGTATTCGGCCGCGAAGTTCGCACCGCGGAATGGAATACCCAGCTTCGCGCAAACCGCGAGCGCATCCTTGCGATCGGCGTCGGCGTGGCAGCCCGACTCGGGATCGTCGTCTTCCCAGTTCAGCATGAAGAACCCGGTCACGTCGTGGCCGGCGCGCTTCAGCAACAGGGCGGCGACTGAAGAGTCGACGCCGCCCGACATGCCGACCGTGACACGCATGTTCACGTGCGCGGCTTCGGCAGCAGCGAGCGCAATATCGCGAGCGGCAGGCGCTGCCCGGCGAGCCAGTCTTCGAGCGTGCCCAGCACCAGTGGACTGCGCAGCCGTGACGCGTTGGCCACGATGTCGCCGTAAGTCATCCAGAGTGTCCGGGTGATGCCCGCGTCGAGCGCACGTTCGGCATGATGCCTGAGCGGATGTCCGGCGAACGCGAAACGCACGATGTGGTGATCGTGCACCGGACTGTGCCACTGCTGCACGCCGATGAAATGGTCCAGCGCGACTTCCCAGCCGGTTTCCTCGAGCGTCTCGCGCACGGCGGCTTCGGCCAACGATTCGTGGTCCTCGAGATGTCCCGCCGGCTGGTTGAGCTGCAGCGCGCCGCGGACGTCTTCCTCGACCATCAGGAAACGTTCGCCGTCGGCGATCACGCAGGCCACGGTGACGTGGGGACACCAGATCGCGTCGCGTTCGGCCGCGGTTGTCGGTTCGTCCATAAGATCGGGCACTGGAAATTCCATCATTTTGCCATCATCTGCTGTGACGTTTCGTCACCACTTGCCCGCGTCGCCGGGCATATACTCGGGCCAAAGAGCAGGACCCTCATGACGCCAGGAAAAACGCACGACAACGAGACCGAGCATGAGCAGGGCGTGGTGGTCGAACCCAGCCGTCCGGAAACGGCACGGCCGCCGCTGTACCAGGTGGTGCTGCTCAACGACGACTACACGCCTATGGAGTTCGTGGTGGTGGTGCTGGAGACGTTTTTCAACATGGCGCGTGAACGTGCGACGCAGGTGATGTTGCATGTGCACACCCGGGGCAAGGGTGTTTGCGGCGTGTTCAGCCGCGAGGTCGCGGAAAGCAAGGTGGCGCAGGTGAACGAATACTCCCGCATCCACCAGCATCCGCTGTTGTGCACGATGGAAAAGTTGTAACCATCCCCATATAGGGACCAAGCGATTCGGAGACCCCATCCAATGTTCAGCAAGGACCTCGAGTACACCATCGGGCAGTGCTACAAGGAGGCCCGCGAACAACGCCACGAGTTCATGACCGTGGAACACCTGTTGCTCGCGCTGCTCACCAATCCCACTGCGGCTGCGGTGCTGCGCGGTTGCGGCGCAGACATCGACAAGCTCGCCAAGGACCTTCGCTCCATCATCACCGAAACCGTGCCGGTGCTGCCGTCGGGTGACGAGCGCGACACGCAACCCACGCTGGGTTTCCAGCGCGTGCTGCAGCGCGCCGTCTATCACGTGCAATCCTCGGGCCGCAAGGAAGTGACCGGCGCAAACGTGCTGGTCGCGATCTTCGGCGAGAAGGATTCGCACGCCGTGTACTTCCTGCACCAGCAGGAAGTCGAACGGCTGGACGTGGTCAATTACGTGTCGCACGGCATTGCCAAGATCGGCCATGAATCCGACGCGGCGCCCGCCGCGGGCGAAGCCGGCACCGAAGCGGAGCAGGAAGCCAAGGACAAGGACAACGCGCTGGTCGAATACGCGACCAACCTCAACGAGCGCGCGGAGCAGGGAAAGATCGACCCGCTGATCGGCCGCGAGGAAGAAATCGAACGTACCATCCAGGTGCTGTGCCGCCGGCGCAAGAACAACCCGCTGTACGTGGGCGAGTCCGGCGTGGGCAAGACCGCACTGGCCGAAGGCCTTGCGCGCCGGATCGTCGAGGGCAACGTGCCAGCGGTGCTGGAAGACGCCACCATCTGGGCGCTGGACCTGGGCGCGCTGGTCGCGGGCACCAAGTACCGCGGCGATTTCGAAAAGCGATTGAAAGCCGTGATCGCGCAACTCAAGAAGGATCCGAAGGCGATCCTGTTCGTCGACGAAATCCATACCATCATCGGTGCGGGTTCGGCGTCCGGCGGCACCATGGATGCCTCCAACCTGATCAAGCCGGCGCTGGCGTCGGGCGAGCTGCGCTGCATCGGCTCCACCACGTTCCAGGAATTCCGCGGCGTGTTCGAGAAGGATCGCGCGCTGGCGCGGCGCTTCCAGAAGATCGACGTGGTCGAGCCTTCCGTGGCCGAGAGCGTGGAAATCCTCAAGGGCCTGAAGACGCGCTTCGAGGAACACCACAACGTCAGCTACAGCGACGAAGCGCTCAAGGCCGCCGTGGACCTGTCGGTGAAGCACATCCCCGACCGCCTGCTGCCGGACAAGGCCATCGACGTGATCGACGAGGCGGGTGCGCACCAACGCCTGCTGCCCGACGACAAGCGCACGGGCAAAGTGGATGTGGACGAGGTCGAGTACATCGTCGCGCGAATGGCGCGCATCCCGCAGAAGCAGGTGTCGGCTTCCGACCGCGATGTGCTGCGCAACCTGGATCGCAACCTCAAGATGGTGATCTTCGGCCAAGACCAGGCCATCGACACGCTGGCGTCCGCAATCAAGATGGCGCGTTCGGGTCTCGGCAGCCCGGACAAGCCGATCGGCAATTTCCTGTTCGCGGGTCCGACCGGCGTCGGCAAGACCGAGGTCACGCGCCAGCTTGCGCTGCAGCTCGGCATCGAGTTGGTGCGCTTCGACATGTCCGAATACATGGAGCCGCATTCGGTGTCGCGACTGATCGGTGCGCCCCCGGGCTATGTCGGTTTCGACCAGGGCGGCCTGCTCACGGAGTCGGTGGTCAAGCATCCGCACTGTGTGCTGCTGCTGGATGAAATCGAAAAGGCCCACCCGGACCTGTTCAACATCCTGCTGCAGATCATGGACCACGGCGTGCTCACCGACACCAACGGGCGCGAGGCGAATTTCCGCAACGTGATCCTGGTGATGACGACCAACGCGGGCGCGCGCCAGGCGGCACGGCGCAGCATCGGCTTCGTGGAACAGGAACACGCCACCGACGCGATGGAAGTGATCCGCCGGACCTTCACGCCGGAGTTCCGCAACCGCCTCGATGCCGTGGTGCAGTTCAAGTCGCTGGACTTCGAACACATCCTGCGCGTGGTCGACAAGTTCCTGATCGAGCTCGAGACGCAGTTGCTGGAGAAACGCGTCAGCCTGAACGTCACAGCGGAAGCGCGGCGCTGGCTGGCCGAACACGGGTTCGACCCCCAGATGGGCGCACGTCCGATGGCAAGGCTGATCCAGGACAAGGTGAAGCGCGCGATCGCCGACGAGTTGCTGTTCGGCAAGCTGGCCGACGGCGGCAAGGTCAACCTGGATGTCAGCGACGGCGAGCTCAGCGTCGACACCGAGTCGCCGGAAAAACTGCCGGCGGTGGTCGAGTAGGGCTGATCGCAGTCAGTGGTGGTGAAAAGAAAACGGCGGCCGATGGCCGCCGTTTTCGCATGCGAGAAAGGCACTGGATCCCGTGTCAACGGCCATCCATGGCCTGCACGGGATGAGTGCATCCTGCACTCACTTCATGCGGTACGTGATGCGTCCCTTGGTGAGATCGTAGGGCGTCATTTCCACCTTCACTTTGTCGCCGGTGAGGATGCGGATGTAATGCTTGCGCATGCGCCCGGAGATGTGCGCGGTGACGACGTGCCCGTTTTCCAGCTGCACGCGGAACATGGTGTTGGGCAGGGTTTCCTGCACCGTGCCTTCCATTTCGATGACGTCGTCTTTGGCCATGGGATTGCGCTTGGCGCGAATCGTTAAACCGCGCATTCTGCCACGACACGGGCCTGCGCGAAAGCGCCGCCTCCGGCAAGGACCCTCGTAAGGCAGCGCCGACGGCAATTTTCGATATCGTCATGCGCGCTGCGCACATCGATGATGCGCTGCGCCATGTTACATTGGCGCGCATTTCGCCCAGGCATGTCATGCGCGTCGTTTGCATCCATCCAGCCCGCGACACTGTCCAGTGCGGTGCGGGCCCCGTGCATATCGGCAGCGCGCCGGACAACGACATCGTGCCCATCGGCGCGGGCGTCGACCCGCACCATGCGACCTTGACCGCCAATGCACGCGGCCTGTTGCTCGCGGTGCGTCCGGATTGCCAACGCGTTTACGTCAATGCGCGCGCGGTGCGCGAGAAGGCGCTGCTTCGCTACGGCGACACCCTGACCTTGGGCGCGAACAAGTACCTGCTGGCCGCCGAAGCGGCGCCTGCCGAAATCCAGGATGTCGGCGACCCGGTCGCCGTTCCGGGCCACGCAGGTTTGCGGATCACGTCGGGCGCGGCCTCGGGCCAGCTGCTGCCCATCGCGCCGGAATTGCGGCTGGGTGCCGGCAGCCGGCATTTCGGCGACCTGTCGTATGCCTGTCGCGTGACGCAGACGGATGACGGATTGATCTTCGAATCCGAAAGCGCCGCGCCGCGCGTCAACGGTTGGCGCTGCCAACGCGTGCGCCTGTCGCACGATGACCAGATCGTGCTGGGCGAACACCGCTTCGTGGTCGAGGCGCCCGGCTTGCAGTGCGAAGCGGAAGCGATCGAACAACCCGTACCGGCCGCGCCCATCATGGAACCGGAACCCGACGACGCACCACATACCGAAATCTGGTGGCTGATCGGCGCGGCCTTCGTGCTTGCCGCGTTGATCGCGTTGTTTCTGTATTTTCGCTGGTAATTCCACTTTGCAGGAACCTTGAACCATGTCGCGAGCGTGGAACTTCAGTGCCGGCCCGGCCGCAATGCCGGAAGACGTGTTGAAACGCGCCCAGCAGGAGTTGCTGGAATGGAACGGCGCGCGCGCCTCGGTGATGGAGGTGAGCCATCGCGGCAAGGCCTTCATGGAAATGGCCGCGCGTATCGAAGCCGATCTTCGCGAACTGCTGGACATCCCGTCTAGCTACAAGGTGCTGTTCCTGCAAGGCGGTGCGACCCAGCATTTCGCCCAGGTGCCGATGAACATCGCCGCCGACGGCCAGCGCGCGGATTACATCGTCAACGGGCACTGGGGCGAGAAGGCGGCCAGCGAAGCCGCGCTGTACGCGGCGCCGCACGTGGCGGCGACTTCGAAGGCTGACGGTTATCGATCCATCCCGACGCGCGCGAGCTGGGATCTCGATCCCGAGGCTGCTTACGTGCACATCACCACCAACGAAACCATCCACGGCATCGAGATGCGCGACATTCCCGACGTCGGCGGCGTGCCGCTGGTTGCTGACATGTCGTCGGACATCCTGTCGCAACCGCTGGACGTCTCGAAGTTCGGACTGATCTATGCCGGCGCACAAAAGAACATCGGCCCGTCCGGGCTGGTGGTGATGATCGTGCACGAGGATTTGCTGCAACGCCATCCGCGACCGTTGCCGCGCATCTTTCGTTACGCCGAATACACCGCCGCGGATTCGATGTTGAACACGCCCAACACCTGGGGCTGGTATCTCGCGGGGCTGACGTTCCAGTGGCTCAAGGCGCAGGGCGGCCTCGTCGAGATCGGCCGGCGCAACCAGGCCAAGGCCGACGCGCTGTACCACGCCATCGACGATTCCGGCGGCTATTACCGCAACGACGTCGATCGCGCCGCGCGTTCGCGCATGAACGTGATCTTCAACCTGCACGATGCCGTGCTGGAACCGGTGTTCGTCGCCGAAGCCGACAAGGCTGGGCTGCTCGCGCTGAAAGGTCACCGCGCGCTCGGCGGCATTCGCGCTTCGATTTACAACGCGGTGCCGATCGAAGGCGTGAGCGCGCTGTGCGATTTCATGGCGGAGTTCCGGCGCACCCATGGCTAGCCGCTCATTTCCACGCAAAGCCGAACCCGCGTTCGATGCCGCGCGCCTCGTCAACCGCGCGACCGCGAAACTGCGTGCCTACGATCCCGGCCACGACTTGCCGGCGCTGCGCGAACGCTTCGGCGCGGCCATCGCGGAACTGGGTTCGAACGAGAATCCGATTGGGCCCAGTCCGCGTGCCCTGAAAGCCATGCGCGCAGCGCTGGCCGAAACGTTCCGCTATCCCGATCCGCGCGGCATGCAGCTGAAGCGCGCTTTGGCGGGGCATCTCGAGGTCGATGTGGAACGCATCGCGCTCGGCAACGGCTCGCACGAACTGCTGATGCTGCTGGCGCAATGTTTCGCCGACGCGAAGCACTCGATCGTGTTTTCGCAATTCGGCTTCGCGGTGTTTCCCATCGCGACTGCCGCGTCCGGCGCGCGCGCGATCCGCGTGCCCGCGTTGCCGCGCAGCCATCGCAGCGCGCCATGCGGACACGATCTCGATGCGATGGCCGGGGCGATCCGCGCCGACACGCGCATCGTCTATCTCGCCAATCCCAACAATCCCACCGGCACCTGGTTCGACGATGCCGCGCTGGCGGCGTTCCTGGAAAAGGTGCCGCACCAT
>DATNAW010000071.1:0-7466 GCA_035572335.1 Rhodanobacteraceae bacterium | reverse complement strand
TTCAGCGCATGCCGCCGCTGGCGTAGAGCTGTTCGCCGGTCAGCCAGTACGAGTCGTCGGAGGCCAGGAAGGTGACGATCGAGGCGATGTCCTGCGGCTGGCCGATGCGGCCAAGCGGGGTTTGTGCCGCGGCGTTGGCGGCGAATTCGGAGCCGATGAAACCCGCGGCATGCGCGCCTTCGGTTTCGACCATCCCCGGACTGACGGTGTTGACGCGGATCTTGCGCGGCCCGAGTTCGCGCGCCAGCACGCCGGTGATGGCATCGACCGCACCTTTGGTGCCGGTGTACACGGCGCTGGCGGGCGGGGAAATGCGGGTGACCAGGGAGCCGATGTTGACGATGCTGCCGCCTTCGCCAAGGTGTTTCGCCGCTGCCTGCGTGGTCAGCAGCAGGCCGAGCACGTTGATGTCGAATTCCTGGCGGAAGTGTTCTTCGGTGATGTCCTCCAGCGGCTTGAACTCGTAGACGCCGGAGTTGTTGACCAGCACGTCGAGGCGCCCGAAATGCTGTACGGCCGCATCGACGATGGCCTTGGCCTCGGCGGCTTTCGAAACGTCACCCTTGACGGCGACGGCCTTGCCGCCGGCCTTGTCGATCTCGGCCACGACGGCGTCGGCGCCCTGTTTGCTGGAAGCGTAATTGACGACCACCGAGGCGCCTTCGGCCGCGAGGGCCCTGGCGACGGCGGCGCCGATGCCCTTGGAAGCGCCGGTGACCACTGCAACCTTGCCTTTGAGCTTGTTCATGACACGTCCTGATTCTGGGAATGGGGTACGGGTCCTTTAGTCCCGTAGTTCGAGAATTATGAACTAATGGACGATCTTTCAAGGGCTGCTACGATCACGGCATGCGCCCCTTTGCCCACCCCGCCGCCGACAGCGTGACCGTGGAAGGCATCCTGCATGCGTTGTCCGATCCCGAACGCATGGCGATATTCGCTTCATTGCTCAATGCGGATGCGGCGCAGGCCTGCACGAATTTCCAGCAGGTCAACGACCGCACGGTGCCCAAGTCCACGCTTTCGCAGCACTTCCGGGTATTGCGCGAGGCAGGCCTGATCCACAGCGAGCGGCAGGGCGTCGAGATGCTCAACACGCCGCGGCGATCCGAAATCGACAAGCGTTTCCCGGGCTTGCTGGGTGCCGTGATCGGCGCCTATTGCCGACAATCCGGCAGCGCCGTCGGCCGTGGCAAGCGCGGAGGCCGCAAGCGGGATTGAGCTGGCGCGATCCCTGGCCGGTACGTGCGTTCGGAGCCGATGACTTCCTGCACATGTTGCGCGCGCGTGCCGCGGGCAGGCTGGCGTCCCCGATCGGAGTCACGTCATGCGTATCCGGCGATCCTGGTTGTTCGCGGCTTTCGCCGTGTTGGTGGTCTGCGGAAGTGCGCACGCTGCGCCCGTTGCAACCGACGCATTGCGCGCCGAACTGCTGGCAATCACGCAACGACTCGTCGATGCCATCCCGCTCGGCGATCGCGCGCCATGGCAGCAATCGCTGACCGACGATGCCGTGGTGATCGACGAATTCGGTCGAATCCAGCACAAGGTCGACGCCGTGGCTTCGCTGCATCCGTTTCCGAAAGGCCTGTCCGGCAGCATCGAGCTGCGCGATGCGCACGTGCAGCGCTACGGCGACACCGCGGTGATGCAGGTCGAGGAATACGAACGCGAGACGGTGTTCGGGCAGAAGCTGGTCACACGCTACCAGAGCTTGCTGACGTTCGTGCGGCGGGACGGTGCATGGAAACTCGCGGGCTACGAAGACGTCACGATCCCGACCGCGCCGCCGGTGCTGAAGGTGCCGGGTCTCGCGCCATCCGACTACGTGGGCACGTATCGATACGCGCCGGGGCGTGCCTGGATTGTCAGCGACCGCGATGGCGCACTCGGCTGCACCACTCGCGCGGGCGGCCCGGTCAACGTGCTGCAACCGATCGCGAAGGACGTGTTCATGGGCAGCGACGACGAGCGCAACCTGATCATTTTCCGGCGCGACGGCAAAGGGCACGTCGACGCGCTGATCGAACGCCGCAAGTTCAACGACCTGCGGCTGGTCCGGATGCCGCCGCCGCCGAAATGATGCCAGTGCTGCCAGCACGACGAACGTCGGACACCAACGACAAGGCTTGCAGCCGGACGCGCAAGTGGGTCCGGTCGCGGCAGGCCTTGTCAGGTACCAGCAATGACGGCGTTGCTTATTGTCTTGCCGTCCGCGGCGCGCCGTTTGAATTCGCGGCTGCACTGCGGGGAACGGCTTGCGGCGCGACAGCCATGGTCGGCATGGACATGGAGGACGCCCGGGCGCTGGCATGGGACGACGCGGGGCGCGACGCTGCTTCACGGGTCGGCTGCCACGCGTGCCCTCGCTGGTAATTTTCCTGCCAACGGTCCGTGGTGTCGAACACGCGGCGCTCGTGGCCGCCGATGTCGGAGACCAGCGCCAGCTCGAGGCCGCCGTTGATCACGTTCCAGTGCACCGCGCCGCCGAACGGCATCGCCAGGCTCTTCACGTAAACAAAGCCGGCGTCGTAGTTGCCATCCTTGCGCGGCTTCGCCTGCATCGCGACTTCGACGATGAACCGGCTGCTCACCGGGTGGCCTTTTACGGTTGCCGGCTTGATGATCCAGGCGTCGAGCTGTTTGACCAGCATCCTCTGTAGCCACGGCGCAAGCTGCTCGCTCGGCAGGACGTCGGTGACCTGTCCCTGGGCGTCGACCTGCACCACCACGGGCATGACCGCGGGCTTGAACTCGACGAGCGATCCGGACGATGCCATCGCGGTTCCCGAGAATGCGGCGATGGCGCAGGCGATCAGTGATGCACGCAAAGGTTTCATGACGAACCTCCTTCCTTATCCGTGAAGGAGGCCGGCAGGGCAGGCTGCCGGTCTCGTGGATTCATCCTACGCCCATCGCATGCGCCATGCCAAAGCGATCCAATGCGAAGAAGTGGGCCGGAGCTTCATTCGGAAGTTTGTTCGGGAACCCTTTGGTTTTGCTTTATGCGCTGCTTCGCGAACAGCTTCGAGCGATCCGCGAACGCCTTGAACTCCAGCGCGTTGCCGGATGGATCGAGCAGGAACATCGTCGCCTGTTCGCCGGGCTGGCCCTTGAAGCGCACGTGCGGTTCGATCACGAAGTGGGTGCCGGCTTCGCGCAGTTTCTCCGCGAGCGCGTGCCATCGATCCATGTCCAGCACCACGCCGAAGTGCCGCACCGGCACGTTGTCGCCGTCCACGTCGTGCGCCGCCGCGGCGCGCAGTTCTTCCGGCGCGACGTGCGCGACGATCTGGTGGCCGAAGAAATCGAAATCCACCCAGGTGTCGCTTGAGCGTCCTTCCGGGCAGTCGAGCAGGCCGCCGTAGAAGCCGCGTGCTTCGCCCAGCGAGGCGACGGGGAAGGCGAGGTGGAACGGTGGCAGCTCGTGCATGATGGCTCCGCGTGGATGCGTCCGGCCAGTATGCATCAGCCGCGAAGACGGCACCGCACCGGCGTTTCGTTGCCGTTGGGTTTGCGGTCGTAGCATGGCACGGCCCTCCAGAGGAGCACGCCATGGCCGAAGAAAATGCCAGCAAGCAACTCGCGCACGTCACCGACACGCTGACGCAGCTCAAGGAGATGCACCACTACGCGAAGAACAACGTCGAGCGCCTGACCTCGATCTGGCTGTTGTTCGACGGCGAGCTGTCGAAGCTGAAGCAAACCGACAAGATCGACGACCTGATGAATCGCCAGGGCCAGTTGCACGACGCGCTGGAGAAAGTGATCGCCGATTTGGAAGCGTTGCAGCAGAAGTTGCAACCGCCGCCGGAGGAAGCGGCCGGTTGAGCGTGGCGAAGCTCCGGGACCACGTTGCCGATAGCCCGGCTTCGCGGTTCGGCTTCGCGGTTGGCTGCCAGTTTCCGGGCGTGCACTCTTTCGGGCCGGATGCGGCGCCGATATAGTCGCGCCGACCGCCCGTTCGCTGACGTTTGCGTCGGCCGGCAACGGCTGTATCGGCGCGTGGCTTTCGGGTCGCAAACGCATGGGCGCATTCGATTCTTTCCTGCTCGAACTGAAGCGCCGGCATGTGTATCGCGTGGCGGTTGCCTATGCCGCCATCGGCTGGCTGCTGGTGCAGGTCATCACCCAGGTGTTCCCGGTGTTTGCGCTGCCGCTGTGGTTGCAGCAGGCGGCGGTGCTCGTGGTGCTGAGTGGATTTCCGGTCGCACTGGTCTGGGCCTGGGGCAGGGAAGTCAAACTGCGGCGCGCGCACGCAATGGCGGTCGCGCCGGGCACGCCCGCGCACGGGCGCCACGTGGATGTGTTCGTGCTGCTGTTGCTGGTCCTCGCGGTCGGCCTGGTCGCCGCGTTGTGGTCGGCGCAGCATGTGTTGCTGCGCAGGCCGTCGAATGGCCCGGCGATGGGTGCGGCGGGAGGCGGCGGCAAGTCGATCGCGGTGTTGCCGTTCGAGAACCTTTCGCCCGATCGCGACAATGCCTATTTCGCGGCTGGCATGCAGGAGCAGATCCTGACGCAACTGACGCGGCTCAGTGGATTGAAGACGATCTCGCGCACTTCCACCGAGAAGTACGCCAGCCATCCGGAAGACGTGAAGGCGATTGGCCAGGAGTTGGGTGTCGGCAACGTGCTTGAGGGCAGCGTGCAGAAGCAGGGGAACGAAGCGCGCGTCAGCCTCGAGTTGATCGACACCGGCACCGACCAGCAGGTTTGGGCGCAGACCTACGACCGCAACCTCGACAACGTGTTCACCGTCGAGAGCGACGTGGCCGCGCAAGTGGCGGACGCGTTGCAGGTCACGTTGTTGCCGAAGGAGAAGCAGGCATTGGCGAAGGCGCCGACGCACAATGCGTACGCCTACCAGGCATTGCTGCGCGGCGAAGCGGCGCAACAGCGCGCCGACGTGAGCTGGAAGCAGCCGGACATCGACGCGGCGATCTCGGCGTACCAGGAAGCCGTCGCCGCCGATCCACAATTCGCGCTGGCCTGGGCGCGGCTGGGCTACGCCTACGCGTGGACGATCGCCTTCATCCCATCGGCCGATGGAAATGCGATGGCAGCCAAGAGCAAGCAGGCTCTCGGCAAGGCGCTGGCGTTGAATCCGAACCTGCCGGAGGCGCATCTCGCGGCGGGTTTTTATCACGAGTGGGCGGAGAACGACGGCAACGTGGCCGCGCAGGCGCAATTCAAGCAGGCGCTGGCGCTGAATCCGCGGGATGCCAACGCCCAGTTGGCGTTGGCCGACATTGAACACCGCTTGGGGCGCCTGGACGACGCGAACGCGGCCTACGAGCGCGCGGTGAGCCTGGACCCGCGCAACGTGCTGGCTTTGCAGGGACTGGCAGGGCTGCAAGAAGAGCGTCATGAGTATGCGAAGGCCGACAAGAATCTGCTGAAGGCGCTCGACGTCAACTACCACGCCGGGCTGACCTGGGGCATGCGCGATTATCAGGCTTACCTTTCCACCGGGAGCGGCGCAGCGCAGTTGGCGATGATCATGGCCGCGCCGCCCGACGTGCGGGCGATCCCGACCCATCTGGTCGACCATGCGCAGGCGTTGTACCACTCGCATGATTACGCAGCGGCATTGCCACTGTTCACTTCGAGCCGGGGCTCGGCATACGGCCCTCAAACTCTGTGCGCGTGGCGCGCCAATACCCTGTGGCAGCTCGGGCAGCGGGACCAGGCGACGGCCGAGTACCGGCACTGCGCGGATTTGGCCTTGGCGGTTCATGATCACGAAGCCATTGCCCCCGAATCCGCACTGCTGGGCTGGGCCTATGTTCGGCTGGGGCGCAAGCAGGATGCAGAACGGGAAGGCCAGCGCGCCGTGGCGCTGCTGCCGATTTCGAAGGATTGGGAGGGCGGGGCCGACATGCTGATGGCCCTCGCGAAAATCGAGGCGCAGCTTGGACATGCCAACAAGGCGGTGCCGATCCTGGATGCGCTGGTTTCAACCGATCACGGCGGCACGATCTCGATCGCCACGGTGCGCACCGACGTAGACTTCGATCCCATCCGCAATACGCCCGAGTTCAAGCAACTGCTGCAGAAGTACGCCGGCGTGCACTACAACGTGCGCTACTGAACCGCCGCGACCGTTCAAACTTTCGTGCGTCCTGCGATCCAGCGGTCGATGACGGATTTGGGCAGCGGGAAGTAGCCGTTGGTAATTTCCGGATCGCTGGCTTGGGCATCCGGTGTCAGCAGGACGTGCCATGTGCCGATGCGCGCGACCTGCAGGCAATCATCGATTTCGTGCAGGTCGTCCTTGTGGGTTTCGACGTGGCTTTGCAGCAACGTTTGTCTGGCGCGGTCCTTCGCTTCGGCCTTGTTCGGCGCACCGAAGAATCCCCACGCGTGGTGTTCGGCGAACACGCCCGGCCGGTAGCCGCCGATGTTGATGAAGTAGAGGTGCAGCCCGTTGTCGGGCGGCGTGCGTGACAGCTGCACGCGATAACCGGCGACGCTGTCGAGAAAACACCACGCATCGACGTGCAGGCCGCGCGGCTCGCCGAACCAGCCATCGAGCAACTGGTCGTGCACGGCTTCGAGCGAGTCGCCGACGGCGAACGCGACGTCGTGCAGTTCGGTTCTCGCGCGGGGCGCGGTGCCACCCAGTACGCAGGCGATCAGGCGTTCGCTCATTGGCAAGACTCTGCAAGGGAGAAGACCATCATGCCACGCGGCCTCGGCGGCGCCTTTCCACGCGTGCTTCACGTCGATTTCAAGCGCGCGTGCGTAGGCTTCGGTGCGTTCGTCAAGGAAGAAGCGAAATGAAGCACAAGGTCTTGTTGCTGCAGTCCGGGTTCGAGGTTGCGTTCACGGTACGCAAGGTGCAGGCGGCCGGGATGACGCTTGCGGCGGGTTCGAAGACCGGCGGCCCGGACAATCGCCATCGCGGTGCCGACCAGTGGATGTACGTGGTTGCCGGAACAGGATTGGCCATCGTCAATGGCGTGCAGCAGCCGTTGCGGCCCGGCAGCCTGCTGGTGATCGAACGCGGCGAAACCCACGAAATCCGCTGCACGGGCGAGGAGCCGCTGCGAACGGTCAACTTTTATTCGCCGCCCGCCTATGATGGCGACGGGGAAGCGTTGCCGGCGGGCGAAAGCTGATCGGTCTGTGCTGACGATTCAATCGCGCGCGGCTTCCAGGTGCACGGCGGTGATGCGCCAACCGTACGCGGTGCCGGCGAGCTCGAGCGTGATGTCGCGTCGCATGAACACGCCGCCATGCGCGACTTCGTTGCTGGTGATGTAGTCGACGTCGCCGGTGACGCGGCAGCCGTTCGTGGTGCAGTCGAGCTGCTTGATCTCGATGCGGTCAGGCCACGGGCTGGAGCCTTCGCGGCCGATGATCTGGTCGGGATGCGCTTGCCAGGTCTTCAGCAATGCCGGCGATAGCAGGCCGCCGTAGGCCTTGGGCAGTTCCGCGCGCACCGCGTCGGGCGGCGCGAGCAC
>DATNAW010000070.1:0-2927 GCA_035572335.1 Rhodanobacteraceae bacterium | reverse complement strand
CTGCCGGGAAAGGTTTCCTCGAGCGCTTCGTCCTGGTTGTCGCTTTCGTGGCGCTTGCGCTGCCGGCGTTCTTCTTCAGATTCCTTGCGGGCGGGTTTGTCCTTGGGGTGTTTGGTGTCCTTGCGATCGCGACCTTTCATGGTGGCCTCCGTTCCACGTGGCCCGCCAAGCGTGCACGACATCGGGTGAATGCACCCATAGCGGTCGACGTAATGCGTTCACCATGGCTTGACGGCGCACCGGCTGAACTTGAAGTCCACTCCGCTTCGGGAGTCCAGCAATGAACGGAATGTTCGAATTCGGCATGCCATGGTGGCAACTCATCGCGCGTGCGGCGATCGTCTATGTCGTGCTGTTCGCGCTGATCCGCCTGTCGGGCAAGCACACACTGGGCGAACTCAGCATCTTCGACCTGATCGTGGTGATCGTGCTGGGCAGCGCGGTGCGCACGTCGCTGATCGGCAACGACAAGTCGCTGCAGGGCGGATTGATGGTGGTGGTCGTGCTGTTGCTGCTGGACTGGATCAGCACCTGGGTGGCCACGCATTTCAAGAGCGGCGACCGCTGGCTGCAGGGGAAACCGGTGCTGCTTGCGCGGGATGGGGAATTGTTCGAGGACGTGCTGAAACGCTGCAAGATTCCGCGCAGCAATTTCGTCTCGTCGATGCGCAAGCACGGCTGCCGGGACCTGCAGATGGTGGAGCTGGCCATCCTGGAACCCAACGGCAGCATCACCGTCCAGAAACGCGAACCCGAAGCCAGGACGCCCGCATGAACCGGTTGGGCGATCGTCAGGATGCGGATCGTGGCGAGTCCGGCGCGGAAGGCCACGCACCCGCGCTGGACGAGGAAGAGCGCCACGACGTCGAGCGCCGGATGCCGCCACGTGCAGCGGTGTTGCACGAAGCCGTGGGCGCGGTCGGCGAGGAGGAACTGAAGCGCACGCCGTCCGCGTTGACGTGGTCCGGACTCGCCGCCGGCCTGTCGATGGGGTTTTCGATGATCGCGAGCGGCGCGTTGCAGGCCTACCTGCCCGAGGCGCGGTTCGCGCACCTGGTCACCGCGCTCGGCTACAGCACCGGATTCGTCATCGTGATCATGGCGCGCCAGCAGCTGTTCACCGAGAACACCTTGACCGTGGTGCTGCCGCTGATCTCCGCGCCGAGCTGGCGCAAGCTTGGCCTGATGCTGCGGCTGTGGGGCGTGGTGCTGGTCGCGAACCTCGTCGGTGTCACGTTGGTTGCGCTCGCGGTCGCCAAGCTGCCGCTGTTCGCGTCGCCGATCGATCGTGCGATCGCCGAGATGGGCACGACGTTGATGTCCTATCCCGTACCCGAGATGTTCGTGAAGGCCATCGCGGGTGGCTGGATCATCGCGACGATGGTGTGGCTGATGCCGGCCGCGGAATCGGCGCGGCTATGGATCATCGTCGGGCTGACCTGGCTGATCGCGGCGGCCGGGCTGGTGCACGTGATCGGTTCGGCGGGCGAGGTGTTCTACCTGATGTTCGTTGGACGGCTGCCGTGGCCGGAAGTGTTCTGGCATTACCTCGGGCCGGTGCTGGCCGGCAACATCGTCGGCGGCACGTTGATCTTCACCCTGATCAGTCACGCGCAGGTGCGCAGCGACACGCATTGAGGTTCACCGGGCTATGCGCGGATTTCACGCGGCGCGCATGTCCAGCACACGCGGTGTTCACCCGCACGCAGTGACAATGCGTTTTCACGACAACAAAGGAGGATGTCATGACCAGGAAGGCATTGTGGATGGCGTTGATGCTGCTTCCGCTGGGTGCGATGGCCGCGCCTGCCGCGCATGCGGCGGACACGATGAAGTGCACGATGCATTTCACGCTCTCGGGCTGGTCGGTGATCTACCAGACCGCCGATGGGCACGGCAGGGTGAGTTGCGCAAATGGACAGTCGATGAAGGTCCATATCACCGCGAAGGGTGGTGGTTTGACGGTCGGCAAGTACAAGCTCGACGACGGCGTGGGCCACTTCAGCGGCGTCGCAAGCATCGATGACATCCCCGGCGGCTACGCGACCGCCAACGCACACGCCGGCGTGGTGGGTTCCTCGCACGCGGCGGCGATGACCAAGGGCAACGTGTCGCTGGCGCTGACCGGCACCGGCAAGGGCTGGGACATCGGCGCGGGCTTCGAGGCTTTCACGATCAGCAAGGCCAAATAGCAACAAATCCCGTTCGCCCTGAGCGTAGCGCCGAAGGCGCGAAGTCGAAGGGCCGAATGGTGTGACGCACGGGTTTCGACTTCGCGGAGCTTCGCTCCGCTACGCTCAACACGAACGGTTTCCAGTTGTGTGCGTTGAGGCGAACGGAATCGGATGCGCGCAATGCGGACGTCGTTGCAGGCATGGTTGTCGCGCAACGTCGAAGGTCCGCTCGAGGATCTGGCCGGCGGCAAGTCCCGGCTGCGCATCATCATCATGCTGGCGTGCATCCTCGCACTGGATCCGGCCGAAAAGGCCACGCTCGGCGCGGTGGCGGCGCAACTCAAGCCCGCGCTGCACATCAACAATGTCGAGATCGGCCTGCTGTTCGCTGTCACCGTGGCATCCAGCGCGCTGTGGCGCACTTCATTGCGCGCAAGCCGCCGGAGCCGCGGCGGACGCGCTGTGCGCTACGAACGCTTCGCCGCCTTCTTGCGCGTACTGGACTTCCGACGTGCGCTGCCGCGGTGGGCGGTTTTCTTGGCGGCGGAGCCGGATTTCTTCGCGGGCGTGCGTTTGTTGTCCTGGATGCTCTTCTGCAGCAGCGACATGAAATCCACCACGTTGGTGGAGGCGTTCTTCGGCATCGCCGCTTCTTCCGCCGCGGGCGCGCGCACCACGCCCTTGGCCTTGATGCGCGCCTCGATCACCTTGGTCAGGCGCTCGCGGAAATCGTCGTGGTATTCGCCGGGCTTC
>DATNAW010000069.1:0-9069 GCA_035572335.1 Rhodanobacteraceae bacterium | reverse complement strand
GATCTCCTTGAAGTTGTCGAGATCGAAGAACGCCACCGCCAGCGGCCGCGCGCCGTGCCGCGCCACCGCCAGTGCCTGCGCGAACTGGCCGCGCAGGTGGGTACGGTTGGGCAGGCCCGTCAGCGGATCGAAATACGCGAGATGCCGGATGCGCGCCTGCGCATAGCGCAACTCGGCGGTGTCGATGCACACGTGGATGTGGAACGCGACCTCGCCGGAAGAATCGCGCACCGCGACTACTGAACTGTCGAGAGCCTTGCCCTCGCCGTTGCGGCGGCGCCACGCGATTTCGCCGCTCCACTTGTCCGACTCGCGCAACGCCAAGTCGCAGGCGCGGGTCGCGGGCGAGGGAATCTGCATGTCGCGCACCGGCCGCCCGGTCAGCTCATCGCGCTGGTAGCCGGTCACGCGCATGAAGGCGCTGTTGACGGAGACGATGCGCTGCAGCGCGTCGCTGATGAGGATGCCGTCGCTGCCGGCGTCGAACACGCTGGCCGCGATCTGCAGCTGACGCTCGTCGCGCAGGCGCTTGGTGATGTCGGTGTACGAACCCAGCACCCGAGCAGGCGTGCCATCCTCGGCGTACTGGACGACGCTGCGCGCGAGCACAGCCAGGTTTCGGCCGTCGCCGGTGCGCATGCGCATGACGCGCTGCAATTCCTCGGTGCGGCGCGCCTGCATGTGCGTGTAGATCGCTTCGCGCGAGGCGGGATAATCCTCGGGTGAAACGATGCGCTCCAGGTCCTCGGGCGTGTTCAAGGTGCCTTCGGGATAGCCGAGCAGCTGGTACAGCCGCCGCGAGAAATCGAAGCGCCGCGCAGCGACGTCGAACTCCCAGGTGCCGTCGTTGGCGCATTCGGCGAGCAGCCGGTAGCGCTCGCGACTCGCCGTCAATTCCTTCAGGATGCGGCGCTGCTTGCGCAACGCCCACGCCGCCAGCGCGATGCTGATCAGCGCGGCGACGATCGCCACCACCAGCAGGACCACGTTCAAGCGCAGCCAACCTCCGGCCAGGGAGCCTGGCTCCCGATCCATCACCCGCGCCGGTCCCCGTGCCTGCGCCGCGCCAGCTTACCCGATTCGTTGCAACACGTATCCGCCCACCCGAACCACCGGGGTGGCCAGCCAGTGGTCGACCAGCAGGAAGCTGAACAGGGCGATCAGGTAGACGATGGAATAGCCGAACGCACTCATCGCGAAGCGCTCGTCGGGCGGCCGCATCAGCCGGATCGCGTAGTAGAGATACGCGATGCCCAGTACCGCTGCGCCGCCGAGATACAACAGTCCGCTCATGCCGGTGAGGTACGGCAGCAGGCTCACCAGCACCAGCAGCACGGTGTAGAACAACACATGCCAGCGGGTGTATTCGACGCCGTAGACCACCGGCAGCATCGGGATGCAGGCGCGCCGGTAATCCTCGCGCCGGAAGATCGCCAGCGACCAGAAGTGCGGCGGCGTCCACACGAACACGATCAGCACCAGCAACAAAGCGTAAGCCCAATCGCTCGACGCCTGCATGCCGGTCACCGCGGCCCAGCCGAGCAGCGGCGGGATCGCACCGGCCAGGCCGCCGATCACGATGTTCTGCGGCGTCGCGCGTTTCAGGAACGCCGTGTAGATCACCGCGTAGCCGATCAGTCCGATGAAGGTGAGCAGCGCGGTGAGCCAGTTCACCAGGAAACCCAGGACCAGCATCGACGCGACGCCGAGCAGCGTCGCAAACACCAGCACCTGGCGCGCGGTGAGCGTGCCGGTGACCAGCGGACGGTGCGCGGTGCGCGCCATCACGCGGTCGATGCGCTGGTCGATCAACTGGTTCAGTGCCGCGGCCGCCGACGAGGCCATCCAGATGCCCAGCGTGCCGAACACCAGCGCGCGCCATGGCGGCACCCCCGGCGCGGCCAGCAGCATGCCGATGATCGCGGTGAACACCAGCAACGCGACGATGCGCGGCTTGGTGGCGGCGAGGTATTGGCCGGCGAGCGTGGACATCGCGCTATTTTATCGGGCCGCGGCAGCCGGCATCGCCGAAGCCAATTGCGTACCCGAATGTCCTTCGATTCCCCGCGTCCGCGCAAGCAGCGTGACGAGCGCAAACATCAGCAGCGCCGCACCGCCGGTGTGCGCCACCGCGATCGCCAGCGGCAGGCCCAGCACCACGTTGCTGATGCCCAGCGCAACCTGCAACAGCAGCAGCAGCGCGAGTGCGATCGCATGCCCGCGCAATCCGGCGCGACCGGCCCGGTGCGCCAGCCACAGCACGTACACGAACACCACCGCCGCGCCGAAGCGGTGCACCATCTGGATCGCCGTGCGCGCAACGGCATCCAGGATGCCGCCCTGGAAATCGACGCCGATGCCGCGCCACAGGATGAAACCCTGGTGGAAATCCATCGCCGGCCACCACTGGCCGAGGCACGTCGGGAACGCCGAGCCGCCGATGCCGCACGCCAGCGCCGCGTAATTGGACGACGTCCAGCCGCCCAGGAAAATCTGGCAAGCCAGCAACACCACGCCGATCACCGCCGCCGCGAATAGATGCGCGACGCGTGGATTGTCTCGCTCGCGGATCGAAATCCGCCAAGCCACCCACGCCAGCAACGCGAACGTCGCCATGCCGCCCAGCAGGTGTCCGGTAACGACGATGGGTTTCAGCAGCCAGGTCACGGTCCACATGCCGAGCAACGCCTGGAAGCACACCATTGCCAGCGCCAGCACCGCGATGCGTCGCCATCCGGAGCCTCGCCACAGGAACGCGACACCCAGCAGCAACGCCTCGCCGATCGCCGCCAGCACGCTGGCGGTCACGTAGTTCCTGGCCATGTACATCGGGATGCCGATACCGATCAGCACGATCGCCACGATCACCAATCCGAAACGTCGCCGGCTCGCGAACGTCGCGACCAGCGCTTCGGCCAGCACCAGCAGGCCCAGCGTGCCCGCGGCAAAGCGGTGCGTCTGCTCGCGCCACGTCTTGTGCGTTTCGACGGGCCGGTTCGGAAATGCCTTGTCCGCTTTTGCGACGGCTGCCGGCTTGACCGGCCAGGTAATCCGCCCGTAGCAGGTCGGCCAGTCGGGGCACGACAGTCCGGCGTTGGACAGGCGCACGAACGAGCCATACATGATCAGGAAAAACGCCAGCGCGCAGGCGATCCACGCAAGCGTGCGCAGCGGCAGGTTCGTCGTCGGCATCACAAGGCCACCTGCACCGCTTTCTTGAGATCGCCCCGCAGGCGCGTCGGGTCGAAACCTGCCGGATAACGCAACATGGCCTTGCCGCTCGGCGTGACCAGTACCGCGCTCACGCTGTCGGCCGTCTTCGGACGAAAATCTTCAAGCGTCGGCGACGAAGTGGTCGCGAGCGTCCAGACCTTGTCGAAGCCTTCGGCCGCCGCGCCTTGCGGCGGCGCGCCGAGGTACACCAGCCGCAGCATGTCGGCCTGCTTGTCCAGCGTGATCTGCGCGCGGTGCACGAGATCGAGTTGACGCAGGCAGCGTTCGGCGCAGCCCGGGCCGGGCAACGCAACCAGCGTCCATGCGGCCTCATGGCTGCGGAACGCGAAGGCGTTGCCGCCGGCGAGCCGCACCGGCATCTGCGCGAGATCGCGCTCGGGCCGGATAAGCGTGCCATAGCTGCGCGTGGGCGGCGACCAGCCGGACATCATCATCGCGGCCGCGCCGATCATGGAGGCCGCGAAAATCCCCACGATCACCACGGCCTGCAGGCGGCGTCGATTGCGCAAATCCATCGTGTCTATTCCTGTATGGAGTCGGTGGCGTCATCGCGCTTCACGCGATGCAGCACGAAAAACATCACGACCGCCGCGACCGCGAAGCAGAACCATTGCAGCGCGTAGGCGCGATGCCGCGCGGGCGGCATCACGTTGGCCGTCCAGCTGCGGATGTAGGCGCTGTGCGGGTCGGGGTCGGTCAACAATACATGCGGATACACCGCGGTGCCGAGGTCGTCGGCGATGGCGCGCAGGTCGATGAAGGTCACCAGCTTCGGCCACGCCTTTTCGTGCGGCAGCGGATTACCGCCCAGCTTCAGGCCCGGCAGGGGTGGCGGCGCATAGATGCCGGTGAGCGTGATGGCGCGATCCGGGATCGGCGGAATGTCGGGCAGCGTGGTGGTGTCCGGCCCCATCCGCGCGAGGAAGCCCAAGTTCACCAGCAGCACGCGCGCGGAATCCGCAGGTTTGAACGGCACGAACACCATCACGCCCAGACGGTCCGCGCGCATCTGGTCGTCCAGCAGGTACACGTGGTTGCCTTCCAGCGTTCCGCTGACCTTGACGTGCGGGTAGGCATCGGATTCGCGATCCGCACGTGCGTCGGCAAGGCTCACCAGCGGCGCGCTGGCGGCATCATGGAAGCGCGCCAGCACGGTTTCCTTGTACGCGGCGCGGCGCAACTGCCACGCGCCCAGCGCGCAGAACACCGCGACGCCGCACACGGTCAACAGCACCGCGAACACGCTGGGGCGCCGCACGCGCATCACGTCGCGCGCACCGTCGGCCGGCGGCGCAACGCTATACTCGTCGTTTCCGCGCGCGCCATGCCCATGTCATTCACCACCCTGTACAAGGCCGTGCTGGTCATCGTGTTCCTGGTGGTGATCTTCGAGCTGGGCCAGGCGTTGTATTTCATGATGACCGACCGCAAGGACACCGGCCGCACGGTGTGGGCGTTGACACGGCGCGTCGCATTCTCGGTGTTGTTGATCGCACTGATCGTGATCGGCATCGTCACCGGCGTGCTGCATCCGCACGGCGTGTACGTGCGCTGAGAACGAAAGACCGGCAATTATCGCAACTCCGGTCAACCCTTGGAAGGCGGCGCGCCGGAGGCCTTGCTGGCCGGCGGCACTTGCGGCGCCACCAGGCCGAGTTTGGCGGCACGCGCGTCGATCCCCTTGTCGAGCGAACGCGCCGTGGCCAGTTCGGCCTTGCCGGCGTCGACCTGACCGCCGTGCAATTCGGCCAGCCCAAGGCCGTAATGCGACCACGCCGTGTGCGGTGATTGCGCGAGGGCCTGTTGGTAGGCCTTGATCGATTCGGCATCGTTGCCCATCCGCAGGTACACCATGCCCAGGCTGTCCAGATAAGCCGCGCGGTTGCCGTCGCGCTTGATGGCCTCGCGGCAATCGTGCAGCGCGTCGTCCAACGACTGGTTGGCCAACGCGCGCGCCCAGCAGCGTTCGTTGAGCGCCTCGCCCAGCGAAGCGTCGTCCTCGTGCGCGTGAATCCACGCGTCCAGCAAGGGCACGGCGCTGGCCGGCTCGTCGATGGCGACGTACAGCGCCGCGATGGTACGGGACTGCATCGAACCGGCCGGTGCAAGCTGACGTGCGGCCGCGAGATCCGCCGCGGCGCCGGCTTGGTCCTTTTCCCCGTAACGCAGCCGCGCGCGCAGCAGCCGTGCATCGAGGTTTTTCGGATCGAGGCCCAGCGCCTTGTCCAGGTCGTCGAGCGCCGCATCGGGCTGTTGCTGGGCGAGCAGGATGCGGGCGCGTATCAAATGATCGTCCGCATTGCCCGGGTCCAGCCGGATGGCCGCATCCAGGTCGGAATGCGCGTTCGCGAGTTCGCCGCGCGCCAGGCGCGCCTGGCCGCGCAACGCATAGTCGCCCGCCGCCTTCGGTTCGCCGTGGTTCGCTGCAGCGGCGGCCGACTCGTGCGCACCGATCGACGTGGTGTCCAGCGAAAACACGCGGCCGCCGTTGTACGTGAAATAGAGCTTGCGCTGGCTGTTGGCGATGTACATGTGGTGCGCCAGCATGAAATCGACGCCGAGGATCATGTCGGTCGAACCGTCGCCGAGGTTGCCATCCATTACCAGCATCTCGCTGTGCTGGATCGTTTCGGTCCCGACCGAGAACGAGTCGATGGGCACGATCCACGACTGATACGTTTTTTCACCGAGGCCGCCAATGCGGCCACCCGGCCTCACGCCCGGCCCGTGCAGGTCGATGCCCACGCGTTCGGCGGCGCGCCGGTCGAGCAGGGTGGCGACCGCGCCGCTGTCCAGCAGGGCACGGACCATTTTGCCGTTGATCGTCACGTCGACGAAACTGCGCCGGTCGTTGAAATCGACGGAAGGGTGCAGGTCGGCAACGTTGTAGGTGCCGCCGTCCTTGACCCAATAGGCCAGCGCCGATTTGCGGCAGCCGTCCGGCTTGAACATCGTGACCTTGCCGTGCGCGAGGTCGATTTCGAGATCGGCGAAATCGAGCAGGTTGGCGCCCAGCGATCCTTCGCCCGCATCCGACCCGCCGACCACGAAATCGACGTGGTGCAAATCGGTATCGAGGAAGCCGAGGTCCTTGATCGTGGCGACTTCCGCAGAAGCCGAGCCGCCGATCCCGCCCATGCGGAACCCGAACGGCGCGGGGACAAGCCTCAGTCCCAGCGCCTCGGCATTGGCGCGCGACATGAAGTTGAACCACGCGCCGGTGTCGATCGCGAAGCGCGTCGCCGCGCCGTTGACCTTGACAAGCGTGGTGGGACGCTCGCCGATCATCTCGACGGCCAGCGTGCCGTATTTGCCCAGCGTGCAGCCTGCGGCCGACGCGGACGCCGCGCAGACGAGCAGCGCGCAGGCGGCCAGCCCGATCCATCCTTCGTGACGCATCGCGTTCACGGACAGCCGTGCCTCTCCAATGAAAGGCTATGCCAAGGGCGGAATCACTTCTCCGGCAGGGAGAGGGATTGGCGCTTCACACGAAGCTACAGGATATACACGAACAGGAACAGGCACAGCCAGATCACGTCGACGAAGTGCCAGTACCACGACACCGCCTCGAACGCGAAATGGTGTTCGCGGTTGAAGTGTCCGCGCGCGCAGCGCAGCCACATCACGATCAGCATGATGGTGCCCAGCGTCACGTGCAGGCCGTGGAAGCCGGTGAGGATGTAGAACGTCGCGCCGTAGATGCCGCTGTGCAGCGTCATGTTGAGGTGGACGTACGAGTCCCAGTACTCGTGCGCCTGCAGGCCGAGGAAGGTTGCGCCCAAGAGGATGGTGAGGCCGAGGAAACCGATCAGGCGCTTGCGGTTGCCCGCGCGCAACGCGTGGTGCGCGATCGTCACCGTGATCGACGAGGACAGCAGCAGCAGCGTGTTGATCAGCGGGATGCCCCACGGCGAGGTGGCGATGAACGAACCACCCACCGAATCCGGGCCGTTGGTCGGCCACGCCGAAGAGAAGCCCTGCCAGATGTAGCCGTTGGTGATGATGCCCTTGTCGCCGGCGCCGCCCAGCCACGGCACCACGAAGGTGCGGATATAGAACAGGCCGCCGAAGAATGCGGCGAAGAAGAACACCTCGGAGACGATGAACCACATCATCCCCATCCGGAACGAGGTATCCACCTGGCCGTTGAAGACGCCCTTCATCGACTCGCGGATCACGTTGCCGAACCAGCCGAACATCATGCCGATGATGGTCAGCGCGCCGATCGTCAGGACAATCTGTCCCGGTCCGTCGTAACCGTTCAGCCAGATCGCCGCGCCAGCCATGAACAGGAACATGCCGACCACCGCAATGATGGGCCAGCGGCTGCTGTGCGGAACGTAGTAGACGTTGGCGTCGAGTTGGCTCATGTCATGGATTCCGGTGTATGGCTGGCGAACGGTGTTGCCCGATCAACGTGTGGGGACCCAGTTGGGGATGCCGACGAAATGCCCTTGCAGCAGGCTGGCGACGAAGAACGCAACCGCGATGGCCGCGATGATCCACGCGGTCCGCCGCGCGCGCGCCTTGCGCTGCGCAAGTTCATCCGGCGCCGGCTTGTCGTTCAATTCAATCTTTTCGTCTGTTCGAAGCATGCTTTCGTGAAATTCAAACGGAGCCGTTTTCGTTGAAACAAGGCCAGGGATGGCCGAGTTGGTGTTGCTATTGCGAATGACTGTTCGCGTACCGCCGTTTCATTGCGCAGCGTTCATGGACGAACGCACAACTCAATGACTGATGTCGCCGTGCGCCAACTTGGTATCGTCGATCACCGGCGGTACCGTGAAGCTGTGGTGCGGCGCGGGCGACGGCAGCGTCCATTCCAGTCCATAGGCGTGTTCCCACACCCGCGGCGCGGCCTTCTGTTTCGAGAAATAGATGCAGTGGATCACCACGCCCACGAAGATCAGCTGGGTCGCGCCGAACCAGAAACCGCCGATCGACGACACCATGTTCCAGTCGGCGAACGCGACGTTGTAGTCGGGGATGCGGCGCGGCATGCCGGCAAGGCCGAGGAAATGCTGGGGGAAGAACAGCACGTTCACCGAGATCGCGCTGGACCAGAAGTGCAGCTTGGCCCAGAACTCGGAATACATGTTGCCCGACCATTTGGGTAGCCAGTAGTACACCCCGGCGATGATCGCGAACAGCGCGCCGCCCACCAGTACATAGTGGAAGTGCGCGACGATGAAGTAGGTCTGGTTGTACTGGAAGTCGGCCGGCACCAGCGCCATCATCACGCCGGAGAAGCCGCCGATCGAGAACAGCACGATGAAGGCGATCGCCCACAGCATCGGCACTTCGAAGCTGAGCGAGCCCCGCCACATCGTGGTGACCCAGTTGAAGATCTTCACGCCGGTCGGCACCGCGATCAGCATGGTCGAGAACATGAAGAACACCTCGGCGCCCAGCGGCAGGCCAACGGTGAACATGTGGTGCGACCACACGATGAACGACAGGAACGCGATGCATGCGATCGCGTACACCATCGCCTTGTAGCCGAACAACGGCTTGCGCGAGAAGGTCGGCACGATTTCCGAGATGATCCCGAATGCCGGCAGGATCATGATGTACACCTCGGGATGGCCGAAGAACCAGAACACGTGCTGGTACATCACCGGGTCGCCGCCCGCCGCGGCATTGAAGAAGTTGGTGCCGAAGAAGCGGTCGAACAGCATCATCGTGACCGCGCCGGCCAGCACCGGCATCACCGCGATCACCAGGAACGAGGTGATCAGCCACGACCAGCAGAACATCGGCATCTTGAGCAGATCGAGGCCCGGCGCGCGCAGGTTGAGGATGGTCGCGATGATGTTGATCGAACCCAGGATGGAC
>DATNAW010000068.1:0-3678 GCA_035572335.1 Rhodanobacteraceae bacterium | reverse complement strand
CCCAGTTCCGGCACGAGCTTGAACAAGTCGCCGACGAGGCCGATGTCGGCCACTTCGAAGATGGGCGCGTCGGCGTCCTTGTTGATCGCGACGATGGTGCCGGCGTCCTTGATGCCGGTGAGGTGCTGGATGGCGCCGGAGATGCCGATGGCGATGTAGAGTTCGGGCGCGATGATCTTGCCGGTCTGGCCGACCTGCATGTCGTTGGGGCAGTATCCCGCATCGACCGCAGCGCGCGAGGCGCCGGCGGCGGCGTGCAGCTTGTCGGCCAGCTTGTAGATGATGTCGAAGTTGTCCTTCGAGCCAAGTCCGCGGCCGCCCGACACGACCTTTGATGCGCTTTGCAAGTCGGGGCGTTCGCTCGACGCCTGCTTCAGTTCCACGAAGCGCGTGTGCGATGGAATCGCCGCATCGATGGACAGCGCTTCCACCGGCGCAGCATTGGCGGCTTGGCCGACCGTCGGCCACGACGCGGTACGCACCGTGCCGACGACGATCGAATCGCCCGGCGCTTCCACGGTCACGATGGCATTGCCTGCATAGATCGGGCGCGTGAACGTGTGCGCGTTCGACACCGACATGATGTCGCTGACCTGGCCCACACCTAGTAGCGCGGCGACGCGCGGCGCAACATCCTTGCCGAAGGTGGTGGAGGGGAACAGCAGATGGCTGTAGCCGTCCTTCGCGGCGGCGGCAATCTGCGGCGCCAGCACGGCAGCGAGCGCATGCGCATTTTCGGCGCGGGCGACGGTCACGGCTTTCGACACGCCGTCGAGCTTCGCGGCTTGCGCCGCGACGGCGTCGGGCGCATCGGCCAGCACCAGCACGTCGATTGCGTCGGGTTTGATCTCGCGCGCGCAGGTCACGCAGCGCGCGGTCGAGACGTTGAGCTGGCCGTTGAGATGTTCGGCGACGATCAGGACTTTGCTCATCTCACACCAATCCTTTCTGCTTCAGCAGGCCCACCAGTTCGGCGACGTCTTTCACCATCACGCCGCGCGAGCGTTTTGGCGGCGGCGCGTAATGCGTGGTCCCGATTTCGCCTCCATGCTCGATGCCCAGCGTTGACAGTTCGATGGTTTCGATGGGCTTGGACTTGGCCTTCATGATGTCCGGCAGTTTGATGAAGCGCGGCTCGTTGAGGCGCAAATCCGTGGTGACGACAGCGGGCAGTTCGACTTCGATGGTTTCGAGGCCGGCATCGACTTCGCGCGTTACGGTGGCTTTGTCGTTCGCGACTTCGAGCTTCGAGGCGAAGGTCGCCTGCGGGCGATCCCACAACGCGGCCAGCATCTGTCCCGTCTGGTTGCAGTCGTCGTCGATGGCTTGCTTGCCGAGGATCACGAGGCCCGGCTGTTCCTTCTCGATCAATTTCAGGAAGGTGCGTGCCGCTGCCAGCGGTTGAACCGGATCGGGCGTGACCACGTGGATGGCGCGGTTGGCCCCCATGGCAAGGCCATTGCGCAGGTGCGCCTGTGCGTCGGCGGGCGCGATCGTCGCGATCACGACTTCCTCGGCGATGCCTTTTTCGCGCAGCCGCAGCGCTTCCTCCAGTGCGATGTCGTCGAATGGATTCGGCGACAACTTCACGCCGTCGGTGACCACGCCTGAACCATCGGGCTTCACCTGGATGCGCACGTTGTAATCGACCACGCGCTTGTAACCGACCAGAATCTTCATCGGGAATCCTTGCGTTCGCCGCGCGCCGCGCGGGCTCGAATCAATGGGACATTGTAACCGACTACGTTTCGCGAACCCGCGCGGCTTCGTGGCTCCCGAAGAAGCGCGCGTACAACACGAGATAGCCGAGCTGCAGCGCGGCGCCCAGCAGGAACGGCAGCGCGAGGTGGCCCGCATGGAACAATGCGCCGCCAATCACGGGACCGATTGCGCGCGGCAACTGGATGGAAATGTTCTGCAGGCTGCTGGCCAGTCCGCGCCGTTCCACCCGCGTCAGTCCCGCCGCCAGCGCCTGGCGCACGCCGCCGGTGCCGCGGTTGCTGGCGCCGCGCACGATGTACAACCCCATCGCCGCCCAGAACCACGGGACCAGCGGCATCGCCACCAGCAATGCAATGCCGACGCCGCGCATCCACAGCACCGTGTTCATGATGCCGTGGCGGCGTGCAATCGCACCCGCGAGGAACGAGCCCGCGGCGCTGACGATGAAGGCCAGCGCAATGCCTGGACCGATGTCGATCAGCCCGCGCTGGAACTTGATCGCGAACCAGTACGCGATCAACGGACCGACCAGGCCGATGCCGAGTCCGTTCAACGAATTGGCGATCACCAGTTTCGCGAGCAGACGGTTTTCGGCGCGGCGTACGTTACGAACCGCCTCGTCGCGCGCATCGCGCTGCGCAAATACTTCGGGCTCGCGCGCCGACCACATCAGGGCGAAGCTCGCGAGTGAACCCGCCAGCGGCAGCACGAACAGCAATCGGTAATCATCCGTGCTCATCGCGTGGCCCATCCACCACGCTGGCGCCGCCGCCAGCAGCGCGCCGATGCCCATGCCGATGAAACCGACGGCGCTGTTGGCACTGAACACGCTGCCGCGCCGCTGCATGGGCAACTCGATTGCGAGCCACGCCTGTTCGACCGGCGAGAACGGGCCGGCCGAACCGTTGGCGCCGCGCCCGAATCCACCGACCACCGCCGCCGCCACCAGCAGCCACGGCGCCGAGGTCAGCATCGCGACGAGCGCCACGAGCGCCTGCAGCGCGTCGTAGCCGAGCAGGAACGCCCGCCGTCCGCCGCGATCGCTCAACGGTCCGATGATGATCGTGAGCAAGGTGCCGAACAGCAGCGCGCCCATCAACACCGCACCGATCGCGGTGGCGGCCCAGCCGAGCGCGTGCAGGTACAGCGTGAATGCGGCCACCATCGCGCCCTGGCCGATGCTGCGCGCAGCGCGCATGCCGATCAGCAGGCGCACGTTGCGGGGCAGGGGCGGTTTGGCGGTGACGTTCACATCATCCATGATGCCGGTGCGACGAGCTTGATGATGCCGGGAGCTATGCACGTCGCATGATGGCGCCGGCAAACCGCGCGGCGACGCCATTTGCATGCGCGGCGAACACCGAAGGTTCGACCAGTTCCAATTCCAGCAGGCGTGGCGCGCCATCATCGTCGCGGATCAGATCCACGCGCGCGTACAACAGGGGTTGCCGGAACGGAATCGCTGCGATCGCGCGTTGCGCGACAGCCAGTTCGTCGGCCGTTGGCGTGCGCGGCTCGATGGTTTCCTCGGCGTACAGCCCGGCGGTCGAACCTTGGCCGCGCCTCAGCAGCGGACCCTTGCGAATGGCGTGGCTGAATTCGCCCTCGAAGAACAGCAGCGCGGTTTCGCCGCATGTGTCGACGGCGTCGAGGTAGGGCTGCAGCAACACGCTGCGCTGCCTGTCGAGCAACCGCTGGACGTGCACCAGGATGGGTTCGCGCTCGTCACGTGCGTGCCGCTGCGCATCGCGTGAACCGGCGCCGACGGCCGGTTTCACCACCACGTCGTGCATGGATGGGTGCGCCGCGAATAGCGCATCGGTGATGGGCAGTGGATCCTCGCCCGGTTCGACAAACGCGCTCGGCACCACCGGCACGCCGGCGCGCGCGAGGTCGCCGAGGTAATGCTTGTCGGTGTTCCAGCGGATCACGTCGAGCGGGTTCAGCACCCGCGTT
>DATNAW010000067.1:0-5442 GCA_035572335.1 Rhodanobacteraceae bacterium | reverse complement strand
GAAGATCATGGTGCTGGGCGGCGGCCCCAACCGGATCGGGCAAGGCATCGAGTTCGACTACTGCTGCGTGCATGCGGCGCTGGCGTTGCGCGAGGATGGTTTCGAAACCATCATGGTGAACTGCAATCCGGAAACGGTTTCGACCGACTACGACACTTCGGATCGCCTGTACTTCGAACCCGTGACGCTGGAAGACGTGCTGGAAATCGTCGACAAGGAAAAGCCCGCCGGCGTGATCGTGCAGTACGGCGGGCAGACGCCGCTGAAACTGGCGCGCGCGCTGGAAGCGGCGGGTGTGCCGATCATCGGCACCTCGTCGGACTCGATCGATCTCGCCGAAGACCGCGAGCGCTTCCAGCAGCTGATCGAAAAACTGCAATTGAAGCAGCCGCCCAATCGCATCGCGCATACTGCCGAGGAAGCAATGGTGCTGGCGCGCGAACTCGGCTATCCGTTGATCGTGCGACCCAGCTACGTGCTGGGTGGCCGCGCGATGGAAGTGGTGCATGCCGATGAGGACCTCGCGCGCTACATCCGCGACGCGGTGCGCGTGTCGGACAAGTCGCCGGTGCTGCTGGACCGCTTCCTCGACAACGCGGTGGAAGTGGATGTCGACGTGATCGCCGATGCCGACGGCAAGGTGCTGATCGGCGGCATCATGCAGCACATCGAGGAAGCCGGCGTGCATTCCGGTGATTCCTCATGCTCGCTGCCTCCGTATTCGCTTTCATCGGAAATCCAGGACGAGCTGCGCCGCCAGGTGGCGTTGCTGGCGCGCGAACTCGGCGTGGTCGGCCTGATGAACACGCAGTTCGCGATCCAGGGTGACGAGGTCTACATCCTGGAAGTGAACCCGCGTGCCTCGCGCACCGTGCCGTTCGTGTCCAAGGCCACCGGCCGTCCGCTGGCGAAGATCGCGGCGCGCTGCATGGCCGGCAAGACGCTGGCCGAGCAGGGCACGACGCGCGAATGCGTGCCGCATTACTGGTCGGTGAAGGAAGCGATCTTCCCGTTCCTGAAATTCCAGAACGTCGACCCGATCCTCGGCCCCGAAATGCGCTCGACCGGCGAAGTGATGGGCGTGGGCAAGAGCTTCGGCGAAGCGTTCGCGCGCGGCCACGAAGCGGCGCATATCGCGGCGCCCGCCCCCGGCAGCAAGGTGTTCCTGTCGGTGCGCGACGCCGACAAGCCGCGCCTGCTGGAAGTCGCGCGCGACCTGGTCAAGCGTGGGTTCGCGCTGATCGCGACCGGCGGCACCTGTGCGTTCCTGATCGAACACGGCATCGCCTGCGAGCGCATCAACAAGGTTCTCGAGGGTCGGCCGCACATCGTCGACGCGATCAAGAACGGCGAGATCGCGTACATCGTCAACACCACCGAAGGACGCCAGGCGATCACCGACTCGTTCTCGATCCGGCGCTCGGCGCTGCAGCAGCACGTCACCTATTCGACCACGGTCGCGGGCGCGGCGGCGCTGCTGCATTCGCTCGATTATCGCGACGAAGGTGGCGTGATCAGCCTGCAGGAATTGCACGCGGAACTGGGGCGCCGGACATCCGCCACCTCCGGTGACGCCGTCGCGGCGGCCTGAAGACGCATTCCTCGCATCCCATGAATCGAACGCGGGCGCGAGCCCGCGGGCCTACGCATCAGCAACAAGGAGTCCCGCACATGCAGCGAGCCCCCATGACCAAAGCCGGTTCCCAACGCCTGCGCGCGGAACTGGAGCAACTGAAATCCGTCGACCGCCCGCGTGTCATCGCTGCGATCGCCGAAGCGCGCGCGCACGGCGACCTCAAGGAGAACGCCGAATACCACGCCGCGCGCGAGCAGCAAGGTTTCATCGAAGGCCGCATCAGCCAGATCGAGGCCGCGCTCTCGACCGCCCAGATCATCGACCCGACCACGTTGAACGCGGGCGGCAAGGTCGTGTTCGGCGCGGTGGTGGAACTCGAAGATGCCGATAGCGGCAGCAGCGTCACCTACCAGATCGTCGGCGACCTCGAAGCCGACATCAAGAAGAACCTGATCGCGGTTTCTTCGCCCATCGCGCGCGCCATGATCGGCAAGGCCGAGGGCGACAGTTTCGCCTTCAACGCGCCCGCCGGTGAGCGCAATTACGAAATCGTGAGCGTGCGTTACGCGTGATCGCCTTCCGCTCGTTCGCGCTGCGCCGTGGCGGACGCCTGTTGCTCGAAGGCGTCGATGCGGCGCTGCACGACGGCTGGAAGGTCGGCGTCGCGGGACGCAACGGCAGCGGCAAGTCCAGCCTGTTCGCCGCGATTCTCGGTGAAGTGGAAGCCGACGGGGGCGCGCTGGACGTGCCGGCCGGATTGCGCATCGCCTCGGTCGCGCAGGAAACACCGGCGCTGCCGGATGCGGCGATTGACTATGTACTTGGTGGCGACGTCGACCTGGCAGCGGCGCTGGTCGACGAGGCGCGCGCGCAAGCTGCGGGCGACCATGCCGCGGCGGCCGCGGCGCACCATCGCATCGACGCGATGGGCGGCTACGACGGTCGCGCGCGGGCGGGGCGGCTGCTGCACGGCTTGGGGTTCAAGCCGGAAGACCACGGCAAGCCGGTCGCGGAATTTTCTGGCGGCTGGCGCGGTCGCCTGAACCTGGCGCGCGCGCTGATGGCGCCTTCCGACCTGTTGCTGCTGGACGAGCCGACCAATCATCTCGACCTCGATGCGGTGCTGTGGCTGGAGCAATGGTTGCGGCGCTACCCGCGCACGCTGATGATGATTTCGCACGACCGCGAATTCCTCGACGGCACGGTCGATCACGTGCTGCATCTCGAACAAGGCGGCGCGCGCTTGTACGCGGGCAACTACAGCGACTTCGAACGCCAGCGCGCCGAGCGCCTGCACCAGCAGCAGGCGGCCTTCACGCGCGAGCAGGCCGAACGCGCGCACCTGCAATCGTTCATCGACCGCTTTCGCGCCAAGGCTACCAAGGCGCGCCAGGCGCAGTCGCGCATCAAGCGGCTGGAAAAGCTGAGCGGCACCGAAGCGGTGCGCGTGGAGCGTGCATTCGAGTTCCAGTTTCCCGAACCCGATCGGCTGCCCCACGCGATGTTGAAGCTGGATCATGTGGATGCGGGTTACATTTTTTCCCCTCTCCCTCTGGATGAAGCCGCCATCCATGGCCAAGAGCTCCGTGGTGCCCGAAGGGCGGGGGAGGGTCCGAGCGAAGCACAGGGGACAGCGCTCGTGCAAACCTCCAGTGCACGTCCCGATCGAACCCTCACCCCTCGCGCTGCGCGCGCGATCGCTTCCGCTCCGCCTCTCCCGAGGGGAGAGGGGCTTAAAGTGTTGGGCGACGTACGATTTGCAGTGCAGGCCGGCGACCGCATCGGCCTGCTCGGTCCCAATGGCGCGGGCAAGTCGACGCTGGTCAAGACGCTCGTGGGCGACCTGCCGCCGATGGCGGGCGAGCGCGGCGCGCACAAGGATTTGTCGATCGGCTATTTCGCGCAGCACACGGTCGAGAACCTGCGCGCGGGCGAGACGCCATTCGATCATTTGCGTGACATCGCGCCCGGCGCATCGCCGCAGGCTCTGCGCGATTGGCTCGGCAAATGGCACTTCGCTGGTGACCGTGCATTCGAACCGGTCGATGGCTTTTCCGGCGGCGAACGCGCGCGGCTGGCGCTGGCGCTGATCGCGTGGGGCAAGCCCAACCTGCTGGTGCTGGACGAACCGACCAACCACCTCGATCTCGACATGCGCGGCGCGTTGGCCGATGCACTGAACGACTATCCCGGCGCGCTGGTGCTGGTCGCGCACGACCGGCATCTGCTGGGGCTGGTGTGCGACAGCTTCTGGCGCGTGGCCGATGGTCGCGTCGAGCCGTTCGACGGCGACCTCGACGATTACGCGCGCTGGCTGCGCGGGCGCGGCGGCAGCGCGGGTGAACGCGAAGCAGCGGCCGCGCCGCCGACGGCCGATCCGCGCGAACGCCGCCGCGAGGCGGCCG
This sequence comes from Rhodanobacteraceae bacterium, assembly GCA_035572335.1. Lineage (GTDB taxonomy): Bacteria > Pseudomonadota > Gammaproteobacteria > Xanthomonadales > Rhodanobacteraceae > 66-474. Next base: position 1,461 of record DATNAW010000067.1, on the reverse strand, counting down.
CGGAGCGCGATCGCCAGCGCAGCTTGCGCAAGAACCTCGACAAGGTCGAAGCGCGGATGGCGAAGGTCGATGCCGCACTTGCGGCGTTGCAGGAACGCCTCGCCGATCCGTCGATCTACGAAGGACCCACCGCGGTGCTGGCCGACATCGGCCGCCAGCAGAATGCGTTGCGCGAAGAAAAAGCCACGCTGGAAACGGAGTGGCTGCAGCGCTTCGAGGAACTGGAAGCGGCCAACGCATGAGTACGCTGCACGCCTTGCTGCCGCCGCTGGCGCATGCGCGCGAAAGTCGCGCGTTCATGCATTGGTTGGCCAGGGGCGATCGTCTGCCGAAAGTGGGCGATGCACGGACGACACTGCTGCGCGAGCTGTTCCAATTCGCGGGCGACAGCGTGCCCGCCGCGGCTCTTCGCCACCTTTGTCACGGCGATGATGCCGCCACCGGCGCATGGCTGTGTGTCGATCCAGCCTGGGTGCGCAGCGAGCCGACCGGCGCGCGGCTGATGGCGTGGCCGCTCACCGACCTCTCGGCCGGGGAAGCCGAAGCGCTTGCGACGGCGCTGCGGCCGCTGTTCGGTGACGCGGGCACGCCGTTGTCGGTCGACGCGCCGGCCGCGTGGTGCCTGCACCTGATGCACGATGCGCCGCGCGCCGCATTCCGTGCACCCGCCGATGCGCTGGGTGTCGATCTCATGGAATGCCTGCCCGAGGGTGACGCGGGCCGTGCATGGCGGCGGCTGTTCAACGAGGCGCAAGTCGCGTTGCACGCGCATCCGGTGAATGCCGCGCGCATCGCAGCCGGCAAGCGACCGGTCAATGCGTTGTGGTTCTGGGGCGCGGGTGCGCTGCCGGCTGCGGTGGAAACGGGGTTGCAAACGGTCGCCAGCGTGGATGACGTGGTGCGCGGGCTGGCGAAAATGGGTGGCGCCGTGCGCGTGGAACCGTTGCCGGATGCGTTGGAGACAACGCACCGTCCTGGCGCAGCGCTGCTGGACCTGGACATCCGGGGCCATGCGGCCGATGCGGTGAAATGGCTGGCGCCTTTCCAGCGATGGCTGCGCAAACGCCGCTTCGATGCCATTGCGATCACTTTCGCCGACGGCGAGCGGTTTCGCATCCGCCACGCGCATCGGCTGCGTTTCTGGCGCAAGGCGTGAGCGCGGATCGAACCACGCTGCGGATCGTCCAGCGCGAAACCGCGCCTTCCGCGCGCGACTGGCCCGCGTCCGTGCATCCGGTGCTGCAGCGCGTGTACGCCGCACGCGGCGCGGCCTGCATCGACGACCTTGGGCATCGCCTCGCGGGATTGCTCGCGCCCGATGGATTGAACGGCATCGCGCACGCGACTGAACTGCTGGCTGCAGCGGTCGCGCGTGACGCGCGCATCATCGTCGCGGGCGACTACGACTGCGACGGCGCCGCCGGTTGCGCGGTCGCGGTGCGCGGCTTGCGCAGGCTGGGT
>DATNAW010000066.1:0-11301 GCA_035572335.1 Rhodanobacteraceae bacterium | reverse complement strand
CGTGCGGAAGTGATACATCACCGACTCCCAGCCGCCGCGCGAGGTGATGCCCATGTCCTTGTGGTCGAAGCCCGCCGAACCGCCCGAGGCGAACGCGTCGCCCAACCAGTAGCCGTGCTCGATCGACAGGCCGTTGGCGATGTCCGAGAACTTCGCCGTGCCCTTGTCGGCCGCGACCACCAGGTAGGGATCGTCGGCGTCGTGACGCACCACGTCGGCCGGGTGCAGCACCTTGTTGGCGGCCGTGTCGATGTTGTCGGTGATGTCGAGCAGGCCGTTGATGAACATCTTGTAGCAGGCGATGCCCTCTTCCAGCAGCGCGTCGCGGTCAGCCGGCGGACGCTTCACGAAGAAGCCGCCCTTGGAACCGACCGGCACGATCACGGTGTTCTTCACCATCTGCGCCTTGACCAGGCCCAGCACTTCGGTGCGGAAATCCTCGCGGCGGTCCGACCAGCGGATGCCACCGCGCGCGACCGGTCCGAAGCGCAGGTGCACGCCTTCCACCCGTGGCGCGTACACCCAGATCTCGCGGTACGGCACCGGCTTCGGAACATCCGGCACCTGGTGCGAATCAAGCTTGTAGCTGATGTATTCGGCCGGCTTGCCGTCGTGCGTCTGGAAATAATTGGTGCGCAGCGTGGCGCGGATCTGGCCCATGAAGCCGCGCAGGATGCGGTCGTCGTCGAGGCTGGACACGTTCGCCAGCAGCGCTTTGACGGCGTTGACCAGGCCGTCGACCTGCTCCTCGCGCGGCTTTTCCAATAGCGCCGCAACGCGCGCCACGAAATCCGGATTGGCTTCGAGCACGGACGCGGGCGTCAGCACGCCGAGTTCACGCTCCAGCGCTTCGCGCGCGCGCTTGCGGGTGGCGGCATCATCGGCTTCGCGCTGCGGATCGAATTTCGCTTCGAACAGCTCGACCAGCAGGCCCGTGACCATCGGGTAGCGGCCCAGCGTCTCGTCCATGTAGCTCTGCGAGAACGTGGTGCCGACCTGCTGCTGGTACTTGGAATACCCGCGCAGCATCGCGATCTGACGCCAGCCGAGGCCGGCTTCCAGCAGCAGCGAATTGAGGCCGTCGTTCTCGGCCTCGCCGTGCCATATTGCAGCGAAGGCGGCCTCGAAACGCGCGTGCACGTCTTCCAACCTGAACTTCAGCGGCGCAGCGGGCCGCACCACGCAATCCTGGATGCAGGCTTTCTTGCCATGCAGTTCCAGCATGTGCACCTGCTCGGTGTCGACCTTCAGGCCCGCGTTTTCCAGCAGCGGCAGCACGTCCGACAGCGGAATGTCGCTGCCCGCGCGGAAGATCTTGAAGTGCAGTTCGCCCGGCGTGCGGAGGGATTCGTGGAACGCAAGGCGCATGTCCTCGCCGGCACCCGCCATCGCGGCGAGGATGCCCGCGTCCTCGGCCGCACGGGCCGGCGTCTGCTCCTCGATGTAGGCGGAAGGCAGCGTGCTGCCCCAGCGGCTTGCGAGGTGCGCGCCGCGTTCTTCGCCGAGGCCGCCGACCAGCGCGTCGCGCAATTCGTCGTGCCAATTGCGCACGATCGGTGCGAGCTTCGCTTCCAGCTTGCGCACGTCCACGTCCACGTGTTCGCCCGCGCGCGGGCGCACGGTCACGTGCATCCGCGCCATCGGAGCCTCGCCGATCTGCACGTTCGCGTCCACGTAGGCGCCGTGCAGTTCCTCGCGCAACATTTCCTTCACGCGCTCGCCGACGTTGGCGCCGTAATGGTCGCGCGGGATGAACACGAGGCACGAGAAGAAACGGCCGTAGGCGTCGCGGCGCACGAACAGGCGCGCCTCGCGGCGTTCGTTGACATCGAAAATGCCGCTGGCGAGGCCGAACAGTTCGTCGCTGGAAGCCTGCAGCAGTTCGTCGCGCGGCAGCGTTTCCAGGATCGAGCGGAATGCCTTGCCCGAATGCGATTGCGGGCGCAGGCCCGAACGGCGTTCCGCCGAGTCGAATTTCTTGCGCACCAGCGGCACGTCCTGCGGGCGGCGCATGTACGACGTGGAGGTGTACAGGCCGAGGAAGCGCGACTCGCCGACCGGCTTGCCCTTGTCGTCGAAGCGCAGCACGCCGATGTAATCCATGTAACCCGCGCGGTGCACGCGCGAACGCGCGTTGGTCTTGGTCAGGATGATCGCGTCCATCGAACCCGATTGCGGCAGGCGCGTGGCGACCAAGCTCTTGGTGGAACGCGGCGCGGTGGCGAGGTCGGGGTTGCGCAGGATGCCGAGCCCCGAGCCCGCGCGCGCCTTCAGCAATTCGTCGCCCTTGTCCGCCACCACGTCGTACTCGCGGTAGCCGAGGAAGGTGAAATGATTGTCCGCGGCCCAGCGCAGGAAGGCCTGGCCTTCGGCGATTTCCTCGGCGCTCAGCGAATTCCTTTCCTTCGGCAGCGCGTCGGCAATCGCCAGCATCTTGTCGTGCATGGCCTGCCAGTCGTTGACCGCGGCGTGCACGTCGGCCAGCGCCACTTCGGCGACGGACTGCAGTTTCTTCAACGTGGCCTCGTCGACGCGGTCGATCTCGGCGTGCATCACCGATTCGGAATGGCCGCCGTCGCCGCACGCCGCGATGGACTTGATGTTGCCGTGGGCATCGCGCTGGATGTCCATCACCGGATGGATAAGCCGGTGCAGGCGCAGGCCCTCGGCATTGATGACCATTTCCAGCGAATCGACCAGGAACGGCGCATCGGCGGTGACGACTTCGATCACCGAATGCGCGCAACGCCAGCCGTTGTGTTCCTGGTCGGGGTTGAACGCACGCACCGCCGCGTGGCCTGCCGGGCGGTTGCGGGCCCAGCCGAACAGATCCGCGCACATCGCGGCCCAGCCATCGACACCGCGCCGGGCCAGTTCGTCGGGCCCGAGTTCCGCGCACGCCAGCCTTGCGAAAGCCTCTGCCGTCGCGGCATCCGCCGGCTCAACCTTGCCACGGACGGCAGCCGCGATGGCAGCCACTTCATCACCCCCGGCGGGGGCGTGCAATGCGTTCATGTCTGTTCGATTTGCTGCGGGAAGGGAACGAATAGGATACCGCCGCCCCCGGCCCCCATACCAGCTTGGATGCGGGATGGCGCGCCTGCGAAGTCGCTCACACAAAACCGCGAACGCGCCGTGCAACCGGCGCGTATCATGCGGCCGTGCAGCCATTCACCGGTATGGAGACGGCGATGGAACGAACTCCGACCACGTAGATGGAAGCCCTGCAGCGCCGCCACCAGCGGAAGACCCGTCTGCGCCGTAGCGTGCTGGCCATGGCTGCGTTGGCCGTGGTCCTCATCCTGACGCTCGCGGCAGCGGTGTTCGTGACCGCATGGTTGTACCGCAATGCCCACCAATGGACGCTGCACAGCTATCAGGTGCGCGAGCAGATCCTGGAGTTGACTGGCCAACTCCAGCTTGCCGAAATGGATGCGCGCAATTACGGCCTGACCGGCCGCGACGTCGCCTTCCAGCAATACTGGCGCCACATCGCGGCGGTGGATCACGACGCGGCGCAACTCGCGGAACAGGTCACGGACAATCCCGCGCAAGTCGCCGCGGCGAAGCAGTTGGTAACCGCCATCGCTGCACGCCGCACGCAGTTCGAACGCATTCTTGGCGACTATCGCACGCACGGCGCAGAAGCCGCGCACGCCGACGTCGTCGCGCTGGTTTCGCAACCGGACCAGCCCGTACGCGCGCTTGCCGAAGCGATGCTCGACCGCGAAGCCGCACTGCTCGCGCAACGCGAAGCAACCAGCAAGCGCTATGGCAAGCGCGTCACTTTGGTCGCCGCGTTCGCGCTTGTCGGCTGCCTGACGCTGCTGCTCGCCGCCCTGATCAACAGCAGCTTCGAACGGCGGCGGCGGCAACGCAGCGAACTCGAGCTCGAGCGCAACGCCCAGCATTTGCAGCAGGCGCTGCAGGAAGCCAGGCGCTCGAGTGAAACATTGCGGCGTTTGTCGACGTTGGCGGAACTGCTGCAGAACTGCCGCGACCTCGACGAGGCGATCAACGTGATCGAGCGCGCGCTGCCGCCTCTGCTGCCCGACGTGTCGGGCGCGCTGGCATTGATCAACGCGTCGCGCAACATCGTCGAAGCACGCGTGCATTGGGGCCTGCGCGGCTCCGACCTCGGCGGCGCGATCTTTGCGCCCGACGATTGTTGGGCCTCGCGCCGCAGCCAACCACATCCGGGCGAGGACGGCCATGCCGCGCCGGTTTGCCCGCATCTGACACAGGCCGGCGTCACCGCCGACCACGCACTGTGCCTGCCACTGAATTCACAAGGCCAGGTGCTGGGCGTGCTCAGCCTGTGCGCGCCCGCGATGATCGAGGTGGACACGCGGCGGCTGGCCATGACCGCCGCCGACCAGCTCGCGCTGGCGCTCGCCAACCTGCAGTTGCAGGCCAGCCTGCGCACGCAATCCATCCGCGACCCGCTGACCAACCTGTTCAACCGCCGCTACCTCGAAGCCTCGATGCCGCGCGAACTGCTGCGCGCCGAGCGGCGCCAGGGCGGACTTTCGGTGTTGATGTTCGATCTCGACCATTTCAAGCGCTACAACGATACGCAAGGCCATGACGCCGGCGATGCATCGCTGAGTGCGTTCGGCGCGCTGCTGGCGCAGTCCTGCCGCGGCGAAGACATGCCCTGCCGTTTCGGCGGCGAGGAATTCACGCTGGTGCTGACCGATGCCGATCACGCGAAGGCGCGCGAACGCGCGGAGGCGATCCGCAAGGCCACCGCGGAACTGGTGGTGCACTACCGCGCTGGCACGCTGCCGCCCGCCACGGTATCGATCGGCGTGGCGACCTATCCTGAACACGGCGGCACGCCGGAAGCGCTGTTGCGGATGGCCGACCAGGCGCTGTACCGCGCCAAGCAGCTCGGGCGCAACGTGGTCGCGTCCGCCAGCGACCTTGCGCGCACCACAAACGCACAAGCCGCTCCAGCGACTACATGACCCTTGGCCTAGGGACGAAAGTCGCCGATCGCGTCATACTTGCCTATTGATCTGGCGGGTAGAGAATCCACCCGATGATGAAAATTTCGCTGCGGGGCGCCGCAAGCCTCGCATCCGTATTCGTCCTGGGCGCGTGCAGCCATTCGGCTCCGCCCGCGCAAACCCCGCCGGAAGTGGGCGTCGTCACGGCAACGCCAGTCAACCTGCCGGTGACGCGCAGCTACCCCGGCCGTCTTGCCGCCACGCTCACCGCGCAGGTGCGCGCGCGGGTGACGGGCATCGTGCTGCAGCGCGTCTACAAGGAAGGCACCGACGTCAAGGCCGGCGAGGTGCTGTTCAAGATCGATCCGGCGCCGCTGCAAGCGAGCCTGCGTCAGGCGCAGGGACAGCTGGCGCAGGCCCAGGCCACCGCGCACAACGCGGACTTGAGCGCCAGGCGCAGCAAGGAACTGGGCGCGAAAGGCGTGCTGGCGAAGCAGGACGTGGACAACGCCATCGCTGCCGCCGCGGAAGCCGACGCCGCGGTGAAGGCGGCGCAGGCGAATGTCGAGAACGCGAAGATCAATCTTGGCTACGCCACGGTGACCGCGCCGATCAGCGGGCGCGCCGGCATGGCGAGCGTCACCCAGGGCGCGCTGGTCTCGCCCACCGATACCAATCCGTTGACCACCGTGCAGGTGATCGATCCGATCTACGCCAACTTCAGCGAACCGATGGCGGAAGTCGAAAGGCTGCGCAAGGCGGAAAAGGCCGGCACCCTGGAACTCGCCGCCCCCGACAAGGTGCGCGTGAAGATCGAACTGCCGGACGGCAGCACGTATCCGCTTGCGGGCACGCTGGATTTCACCGACCTCGCGGTCGACCCTTCGACCGGCGCCGTGGACCTGCGCGCGATCGTGCCGAATCCCGACCACACGTTGCTGCCCGGCATGTTCGTGAAGATTCGCCTGTCGCTCGCCACCCTGCACGACGCCTTCCTGCTGCCGCAGGGCGCGATCCTGCGCGACAACGATGGCGCGTATGTCTACGTGGTTGACGCGGGCGACAAGGTCGCCGAAAAACGCGTCGACCTCGGCGACCAGCGCGGCGCCGACTGGATCGTGCAGGGCGGCCTCGACGCGGGCGCCAAGGTGGTCGTTTCCGGCGTGCAGAAAGCGCAGACGGGCGAACAGGTGAAACCCGTGCCCTTCCGTGCCTCCGGCGATGGCGCCTCGGCCGCCACCACCGCGAAGTAGTCCTGACCCATGCCGCAATTCTTCATCGACCGTCCGGTTTTCGCGTGGGTGCTCGCGATCCTCATCACGCTGGGCGGCACCATCGCGATCCTCAACCTTCCCATCGAGGCTTATCCCGAGATCGCGCCGCCGAGCGTGCAGATCCGCGCGAACTATCCCGGCGCCAACGCGCAGGTCGTGCAGAGCACCGTGACGCAGGTGATCGAACAGAACCTGTCGGGCATCGACAACCTGCTGTACTTCACCTCGTCTTCCGACTCGAACGGTTCAGCCAACGTCACGCTGTATTTCAAGGCCGGCACCGACCTCGATACCGCCGCCGTGCAGACGCAGAACGCGGTCTCGGCATCCGAGCCGCGGCTTCCCGCGGAGGTGAACGCGCTCGGCGTCACGGTGCGCAAATCGAACTCCGGTTCCCTGATGGGGATTTCGCTGCAGGACCAGACCGGGCATTACGATCCCGCCGCGCTCAGCAACATCATCGCCGCACAGCTGGTCGACCCGATCTCGCGCTTGAACGGCGTAGGCAGCATCAACCAGTTCGGCGCGCCGTACGCGATGCGCATCTGGCTGAACCCGCTGAAGCTTGAGGGCTACGGGCTGACGGCCACCGACGTGTTGAACGCGGTGCAAGCGCAGAACGTGATGTTCGCGGCGGGTTCATTGGGCGCGCAGCCGTCCGTCACGGGACAGGGAATCACCGCGACCGTTTCGGCGGAATCGAGTTTTTCAACGCCGGCGCAATTCCGGAAAATCATCCTGCGCACCAATCCCGACGGCACCACGGTGACGCTGGGCGATGTCGCGCGCGTCGCACTGGGTTCGGACAACTACAGCACCTTCTCGCGCCTCAACGAGAAGCCGGTCGCCTCCTTCAGCGTTTCCCTGGTTCCCGGCGCGAATGCATTGGCGGTCGCCAACGAGGTGCAGGACAAGATGCAGGAACTGGCGAAGAATCTGCCGCCGGGCGTGACCTGGAGCATTCCGTTCGAGAGCTATACCTTCGTCAAGGTCTCGATCGACGAGGTGGTGAAGACGCTGGGCGAAGCGATCGTGCTGGTGTTCTTCGTGATGCTGCTGTTCCTGCAGAACCTGCGCGCCACGTTGATCCCGACGCTGGTGGTGCCGGTTGCGCTGACCGGCGCGTTTCTCGGGCTCTATCTGTTCGGGTTCTCGATCAACGTGCTGAGCCTGTTCGGCCTGGTGCTCGCGATCGGCATCGTGGTGGACGATGCCATCGTGGTGGTCGAAAACGTCGAACGCATCATGCGCGAGGAAGGCCTGCCGCCCAAGGAAGCCACCCGCAAGGGCATGGTGCAGATCACCGGCGCGATCATCGCGGTGACCACCGTGCTGGCTTCGGTGTTCGTGCCGGCGGCCCTGATGCCCGGCAGCGTCGGCCAGATCTACAAGCAGTTCTCGGTCACCATCGCGGTGTCGATGCTGCTGTCGGCACTGATGGCGCTGACTTTCACGCCCGCACTGTGCGCCAGCATCCTGCGCCCCGAGCACGAACACGCCAACCGCTTCCTGCGCGCCTTCAACAACGGCTACGAAAGCCTGGCGCGCCATTACCTCTCGCGGCTCGGCAAGGCCGTAAGGCACACGCCGCGCTGGATGGCGGGCTATGCGCTCGCGATAGTCGTCGCCGTGCTGCTGCTGGCGCACCTGCCTTCGAGCTTCGTGCCCGAGGAAGACCAGGGCGAAGTGTTTGCCACGATCCAGTTGCCACCGGGCGCCACCGCGGATCGCACCCTCGCGGTGATGAAGCAGGTCGAGCAGATCGTGAAGAAGAGTCCGGCGGTACACAACATCTTCGACATCGGCGGCTTCAGCTTCATCGGCGATGGCGAAAACACCGGCATGGCGTTCATCCACTTGAAAGACTGGAGCGACCGCTCCGAGACGGCCAACCAGCTCATCGAGAATTTCAACAAGCAATTCGCGAAGATCCGCGACGCACAGGTATTCGCGATCAACCGGCCAGTGATCCGCGGGCTGGGACAGTTCGCCGGCTTCGATTTCGAACTCGAGGATCGTGGCGGCCTCGGTCACAAGGCCCTGGTCGACGCCAAGGACAGGATCATCGCGGAAGCCGCCAAGGACAAGCGCCTCGCGAATGTGCACATCAACGGCATGGAAGACGCGCCAACGGTGAACATGCAGGTCAACCGCGTCGAGGCGCAATCGATGGGATTGTCGGTCTCCGACGTGTACAACGCGATCCAGTTGATGCTCTCGCCCGTGTTCGTCAACGACTTCTACTACGGCGGCCGCGTGCTGCGCGTGCAGATGCAGGCCGATGCTCCGTTCCGGATGAATCCCGCGGACATCGGCAATTTCTATACCCGATCCTCGACGGGCGCGATGGTGCCCTTGACCAGCGTGGTCAGCACCAAGTGGTCGCTGGCACCGCCGGAACTCGATCGCTACAACGGCGTCGGCTCGATCGGACTGACCGGCACCGCCGCGCCAGGCTACAGCTCGGGCGACGCGATCACCGCGATGCAGGAACTCGTCGCGAAATACCTGCCGCAAAGTTTCGGCTACGAATGGTCGGGCCAGTCGCTGCAGGAAATCATGTCCGGCGCGCAAGCGCCGATGCTGTTCGGGTTGTCGATCCTGGTGGTGTTCCTGTGCCTGTGCGCACTGTACGAAAGCTGGTCGATCCCGTTCGCGGTGATGCTGGTGATCCCGCTCGGCATCCTGGGTTCGGTGCTGCTCACCAGCATCCGCGGCTTGCAGGACGACGTGTATTTCAAGATCGGCCTGATCGCGATCATCGGCCTGTCGGTGAAGAACGCGATCCTGATCGTGCAGTTCGCGGTGGACGAGCAGAAACAGGGCAAGGGCCTGCTCGCGGCGACGCTCGAAGCCTGCCGCATCCGCCTGCGCCCGATCATGATGACCTCGATCGCCTTCATCCTCGGCGTGATGCCGCTGGCGGTTTCAACCGGTGCGGGCGCCAACAGCCGCCACGCGATCGGCACCGGCGTGGTCGGCGGCATGATCGGCGCAACCGTGCTGGGCGTGATGCTGGTGCCGGTGTTCTACGTCGTGGTGCGCCGACTGTTGGGCGACAAGTCCGACGGCACCGAGGCGACACCCAACGGTGGCGAAGTGACGCGTCCGTTCGACGAATGAGGGACGGACGCGCGCGACGCGCAGGCCCGTGGGCGTGGTTATTTGCCGGCCAATGTAGGAGCGCGCCGGCACGCAGTGCGCTTTTCTTTTTTGCGCGCGACCCCGATCTCCGCAATCCGCGGCGGTGATCGCGGCCATGGCCGCTCCTGCAGCGAATGTGCAAGGTTGACGCACAAGCAAAAGCCGCGCGGATCGCTCCGCGCGGCTTTGCTTGAACGATAAACCGAAGCAGCTTACTTGCCGCGCGAGGCGTCCGACTTGCTGTTGGCCGCCAGGTCTTCCTTGATGCGGGCCGCCTTGCCTTCCAGGCCACGCAGGAAGTACAGCTTGGCGCCGCGCACCTTGCCCTTGCGCTTGACTTCGACCGAGTCGATCGCCGGGCTGTGCGCCTGGAACACGCGTTCCACGCCGGTGCCGTGCGACATCTTGCGCACGGTGAAGGCGGAATGCAGGCCGCGGTTGCGGCGCGCGATGCACACGCCCTCGAACGCCTGCACGCGCTCGCGGTTGCCTTCCTTCACCTTGACGTTGACGACCACGGTGTCGCCCGCGGCGAATGGCGGCAGTTCCCGGCCCATTTGCGCGGCTTCGAATTGTTCAATGATCTTGTTCATGGGTGTGACCCTTGTGTTCCCGTTTGAATTCTTCCAGCAAGCGTTGGTCGTTCTCGTCCAACGTCATGTTTTCCAGCAAGTCCGCCCGGCGCAACCAGGTGCGGCCCAACGACTGCATCCGGCGCCAGCGGCTGATCGCCGCATGGTCACCCGACAACAACACCGCCGGCACGTCGCCAAATTCATGACTGACCGGCCGCGTGTAGTGCGGGCAATCCAGCAGGCCGTCCGAGAACGAATCCTGCACCGCTGATTGCGCATCGCCCAACGCGCCTTCCTGCAACCTGCCGATTGTGTCGATCACCACCGCCGCAGCCAACTCGCCGCCCGACAGCACGTAATCGCCGATCGACAATTCCTCGTCGACCTCGCGTTCGACCAGGCGCTCGTCGATCCCTTCGTAGCGCCCGCACAGCAAAATCATCCGCGGCAATGTCGAAAGCTGCCGCACCTTGTCCTGCGTGAGCCGCTTTCCCTGCGGACTCAAATAAATCACCGGCGCCTTGTCTGTCGCCGCTTGCCGCGCCGCCGCCAGCGTTTTCCGCAGCGGCTCGATCAGCATCACCATGCCGGGACCGCCGCCGCATACGCTGTCATCGACCCGGCGGTAACCGCCTTCGGCGTAGTCACGTGGATTCCACGCTTCCACTTCCAGCAAACGCCGCTCGACCGCCCGGCCGATCACCCCGAAACCGGTGCACTGGCGCACGAACTCGGGAAACAGCGTGACGACATCGATCCGCATTGCCATCCGGCCTCAGTCGTCTTTGTGCCAATCGACCGTGATGCGTCCCGCATCCAGATCGACCGACTTCACGTAAACATCCACCACGTACGGAATCAGGCGCTCGCGTCCGGCTTCGTCGCGCGTCATCAGCACATCGTGCGCGCCGTTGTCGAACATGTGACTGACGCGGCCGAGATCCTCGCCCGCCTCATTCACCACCTGCAGCCCTTCCATATCCGTCTGGTAATACTCGCCGGGTTCCAGCTCCGGCAATGCCTCGCGGGGAACCCAGATGCGCGCGCCGATCCATGCCGCCGCCGCGTCGCGATCCGCCACGCCGGACAATGTGGCAACGATGCCCTTGCCCTGCGCGTATCCATCCGCTTCGGCGACTTCCTCGAAACGCTCCGGCTCGCGTTCCAGCAACCAGGGCTTGTATCCGAAGATCGCCGTCCGTGGTTCGGTGAACGATTCCAGCTTCACCGCCCCACGCACGCCGTGTAGACCCACGATGCGTCCGAGCAGCACCCGCCGCCCGCCGTTCATCGCGTCAAGCAGCTTGATGAGCCTGCTTGCCGGCTTCCTTTGCCAGCGCGGCAACCTTGTCTGAG
>DATNAW010000065.1:0-3836 GCA_035572335.1 Rhodanobacteraceae bacterium | reverse complement strand
ACGGCCACGAAGGCACCGGCCTCGGCCTCGCGATCGTGCGCGAAATCGCCGAACGGCACGGCGCGGAACTCGCGATCAGCAACCAAGAAGATCCGCACGGGCTGCGGGTGGAAGTGCGGTTTCCGCCCGGAGCTGCGGTCTGACCCCGACTATCTATCATCACGGGTGTAGATCACGCCGTCTTCCACGCGCACCGGAAAACTCGCGACCGGCTCCGTCGCCGGCGCTTCCCTGACTTCGCCCGTGCGCACATCGAAACGGGCGCCGTGCCGCGGACACTCGACCTCGAACCCGCACACCTCGCCGCCGGCCAGCTCGCCGCCATCATGCGTGCACACGTCCTCGATGGCATACAGGTTGCCTTCGAGGTTGTACACGGCGATCGCGGTGTCATCGTCCCACACGACCTTGAATTCGCCCGGCAGCAATTCGTCCTGCGCGCAGACTTTCACCCATTCATCCGGCATGTTCCCCCTCCGTCATTCCGGCGCAAGCGCCTTGACCAGCCACTCGAAACGCAAGTCGTCGCGCTTCGGAATGCCGAAGCGCGGGTCGCCGTAGGGAAATGGCTTGTGCTCGCCGGTGCGCCGATAGCCACGCCGCTCGTACCACGCGATCAATTCGTCCCGCACGTCGATCACGCTCATGCGCATCGTGCGGCATTGCCATTCGTCCCGCGCGACGCGTTCGCCTTCGGCGAGAAGCGCACGGCCGGTACCGTTGCCCTGGGCTTCGGGGCGCACCGAAAACATTCCGAAATAGGCATCGCCGGCGTGTTCGTTTGACAGCCTTTCGATCACGCAGCAGGCCAGCAATTGACCGTCGCGCTCCGCCAACAGCAACCGCACGTCGGGGTTCGCGATGAGTTCCGCGACTTCCCGTGCGTCGGTGCGCTGGCCATCGAGAAGATCGGCTTCGGTGGTCCAGCCCACGCGGCTGGCATTGCCGCGATAAGCCGACTCGGTGAGCGCAACGATCGCGTCGACATCCGCGTGCGTCGCAGCACGAAAGCGCAATTCCGGCGTGCTCACGCGAGCAGCTTCCGCACGCGGCCAATCGCATCGACGAACGCATCGATCTCGGCTTCGGTGTTCCAGAACGCGAGCGACGCGCGGCAGGTACCGGCGACGCCATAGAACTGCATCAGCGGATGCGCGCAATGGTGTCCCGAGCGCACCGCCACGCCTTCCTGGTCGAGCAGCGTCGCGAGATCGTGCGCATGCACGCCCTCGATGAGGAACGAGATCACCGCGGCCTTGTCCGGCACGGTGCCGAAGATGCGCAGTCCCGGCACGGCCTGCAGGCGCGGCGTCGCATAGTCCAGCAACGCACGCTCGCGCGCGGCAATATTCGCCATGCCGATGTCCGTGAGGTAATCGATCGCGGCGCCCAGCCCCGCGAAACCCGCGGCATTCGGCGTGCCTGCTTCGAACTTGCGCGGCGAATCGGCAAAGGTCGTGCCGTCGAACGACACCGTCTTGATCATTTCGCCGCCGCCGAAGAACGGCGGCATCCCTTCCAGCGTTTCGCGGCGCGCCCACAGCGCGCCGGTGCCGGTCGGCCCGCACATCTTGTGGCCGGTGACGCAGTAGAAATCGCAGCCGATCGACTTCACGTCCAGCGGCAAGTGCGGCGCCGCCTGCGAGCCATCGACCAGCAGCGGGATGCCACGCTTGCGGCATTCGCGCGCCAGCTCCTTCACGGGATTAACGGTGCCGAGCACGTTGGAAACGTGCACGACGCCCGCGAACTTCACTTCCGGAGTCAGCGCCTCGATGAACTTCTCGATGATCAATTCGCCGGATTCGTTGATCGGCGCCACTTTCAAGTGCGCACCGGTCAACTTGCAGATCAATTGCCACGGCACGATGTCGGCGTGGTGTTCCATGGCCGTCACCAGCACCGCGTCGCCCGGCTTCAGACGCGGCAACAGGTAGCTGTAGGCCACCAGGTTGGTCGCCATCGTGGTGCCGGAGGTCAGCACGATCTCGTCGCGGTGGTTGGCGCCGAGGAATGCCGCAAGCTTGTCGCGCGCACCTTCGTACAGCGCGGTCGCTTCCTCGCCCAACTGATGCACCGCGCGCGAAACATTCGCGTTGTGGTTGCGATAAAAATCGTCGACCGCCTCGATCACCTGGCGCGGCTTCTGCGAGGTGTTGGCGCTGTCGAGATAGACCAGCGGCTTGCCGTGCACCTTGCGCTGGAGGATCGGGAAATCCCGGCGAATGGCGGCCCAATCGACGGTCTGCTCAGACGGCTTCATGTCCTTCGCGGTCGCGTTCATGCCGAAACCTCCGGAAGCTGTTCCGCCAGCAGCGCCTCGCAGTGTTCGCGCAGCGGCGCGGGTTCCATTCCGTCCAGCGCGACCAAACAGAATGCGCGCACCAGGATGCGCCGCGCCATTTCCATCGGGACGCCGCGCGAGCGCAGGTAGAACAACACGTTTTCGTCGAGCTGGCCGACCGTGGCACCGTGGTTGGCCTTGACCTCGTCGGCGTAGATTTCCAGCGCAGGCCGCGTGTCGATTTCCGCGTCGGGCGACAGCAGCAGGTTCTTGTTGTAGAAGCTGCCGTCTGCACCGTCCGCGCCCGGCTGCACCAGGATGCGCCCATGCACTACGCCACGCGCGCGATCACTGGCCACGCCGCGCCACACCGCATTGCTGATCGAATCGCGGCCGCGATGCGTCACCAGCACTTCCATGTCGGCGTGCTGGCGGCCGTGCAACACGAAAGCCCCACGGCTTTCGAAGCGCGAACGCGCACCCGCGAGCTCGGCGCGAATTTCGTGACGAACCAGTTTCCCACCGAGTTCCAGCGCGTGCAGGTCGAGCGTCGCGTCGTCGTGAAGGCGGACCCGGCTCCGGCGCAAAAGCGTGGCATCCGCGCCGGCCTGCTGGACGATGGTCCAGTCGAGATGCGCATTTTCGTGCACGCCGATGTCGCGCACGATATTGGTCAGGTGGCCGGTTTGCGCTTCGCCCGCGTGGTGCTCGACGATCCGCAGACGCGCACCCTCGCCCACTTCGACGAGGCTGCGCACGTGGAACGCCGTTGCCGTGTCGGCGGCCGAGCCGACGTGCACGATGTGCAGCGGTTCGCCAACCTCCACGCCGGGCGCGACTTTCAGGATCAACCCGTCCGCCGCCAGCGCGCGATTGAGCAGCGTGAATCCGTCGTCGTCATCGTCCGCGCGCTTGTCCAGCAGGAACCGCAACGGCTCTGGCGCCTCGTGCAGTGCCGCCGCGAGCGATTGCACCGTCGCGCCATCCGGCAATGCGTCGAGCTGCGACAGGTCTGCGCGAAAAAGGCCGTTGACGAACACCGCGCGCGGCCCCCGCAATACAGCGTGCGGCAGCAACGCCACATCGACGGCGCGGCGGGACGCTTGCGGATCGCCCGCCGCATAGGCCTTCTGCGCCAACGCGCGCAGCGAGGTGTATTTCCAGAGTTCGTTGCGCTGGTCCGGCAAGCCGCGTGCGGCGAACGCCTGCAAGGCCTCGGCGCGCGCGGCATCCAGCCACGCCAGCCCGCTGCCGGGCAGGCGCCCCCGCACCGCGGCATCGTGCATGGACTGCACGAAAGGCACGGATGCGATCACGCGTGCGCCTCCGCCGGCGTGCGTTCGCGCACCCAGGCGTAGCCGTGGGCTTCGAGCTCGCGCGCGAGCTGCGCGCCGCCGCTTTCGACGATCCGGCCGTCGGCAAGCACGTGCACGAAATCCGGCACGATGTAATCCAGCAGGCGCTGGTAGTGCGTGATCACGAGGAACGCGCGCCCGGGCGAGCGCAATGCATTCACGCCTGCCGCCACCTGCTTCAACGCGTCGATGTCGAG
>DATNAW010000064.1:0-2976 GCA_035572335.1 Rhodanobacteraceae bacterium | reverse complement strand
TCCAACGGGCAGGGAGACATCCGTCATGAATCTTGGCAAGCGTTGTGCGGCCGAGTTCTTCGGCACGTTCTGGCTGGTGATGGGCGGTTGCGGCACCGCGGTGTTGGCGGCCGGCGTGCCGCAGTTCGGCGTGGGCTACGCCGGCGTGGCGCTGGCCTTCGGGCTGACGCTGTTGACGATGTGCTACGCGATCGGCCACATCTCGGGCTGCCACATCAATCCCGCGGTCACCTGCGGCCTCGCGGCCGGCGGCCGCTTTCCGGTGAAAGAAGTGATTCCGTACATCGTCGCGCAGGTGATCGGCGGCATTGTCGCGGGCGGCGTGCTGTACCTGGTCGCGTCCGGCAAGCCGGGTTTCGATGCGACCGCCAGCGGCTTCGCGTCCAACGGTTTCGGTGCGCATTCGCCGCAAGGCTATTCGATGGGCGCGGCGGCGATTTCCGAATTGGTGATGACGGGCTTCTTCATCTTCGTCATCATGGGCGCGACCCACAAGAGCGCGCCGGTGGGCTTCGCGGGCATCGCGATCGGCCTGTGCCTCACCCTGATCCACCTGATCAGCATTCCCGTCACCAACACTTCGGTGAACCCCGCGCGCTCGACGGGCGTGGCGCTATTCCAGCACGGCTGGGCCGTCGACCAGTTGTGGTTCTTCTGGGTGGTGCCGATCGTCGGCGGCATCATCGGCGGGCTGATCTATCGTTACCTCAGCAGCGAACAGGCTGCGCGGCCCGACATCGTGGGTGACGCCGCCTGATGCATCGCATGGCGTGACGCGCGGATCGCAAGACCGCGCGCCGCGCCTTCACGCGTCGGCGAACGCAAACGCCAGCACGTCGCGGATGTCGTCGGTGTCGAGCATGTGCACCAGCAACCGCTCCACGCCCAGCGCGACGCCGGCGCAATCGGGCAACCGGTCCAGCACCGCAAGCAGGTGCTCGTCGATCGGCAATTCGCGTTGGCCGCGCGCGCGACGGCGCGCGTTGTCGTTTTCGAAGCGCGCGCGCTGTTCGGCGGCGTCGTTCAATTCGTGGTAGCCGTTGGCCAGTTCCCGCTGACCGAGATACAGCTCGAAGCGTTCCGCCACCGGGGGCTGGCCGTGCCGTACGCGCGCCAGCGAACACTGCGACGCGGGAAAGTCGTACACGATCGTGATCGCGTCGTGCGGCAAGGCCGCTTGCAGGCGATGCGTCACCAGCAGGTCGAGCCAGTCGTCGCGGGTCAACCCGTCGGCGCTGATCGAGAAATCGCGCAATGGCGCGCGCAGTTCGCGCTCGTCCGCGCCGAACGGATCAATATTCAACCCGTCACGGAACCAGTCGCGGTAGCTCGTCGTGACGACACGGGCATCGCGCTGCACCAGCCCCAGCGCGGTGCGCACGAGTTGCGCGCACTCCAGCATCAGGCGGCGATGATCGAATCCGACGCGATACCACTCCAGCATCGTGAATTCGGGATTGTGCGATGCGCCCGCCTCGCCATTGCGGAACACGCGGCCGAGTTCATAGCAGTCGCCGAAGCCTTCGGCGAGCAGGCGCTTGAGCGGATATTCCGGGGAGGTGCGAAGGAAACGCTCGCGCGCGCCCGCACCGATCGGTCCGGCGAACGTCGTCGAAAAGCCTTCGATGTTGGGCTCGGTGTTGCCCGCGGCCGACAGGACCGGCGTTTCGACTTCCGTCACGCCGCGCTCGGCGAAGAACCCGCGAAGCAACGCGTAGAGGCGTGCGCGCAAGTTCAACGCTTCGAACCGGCGATCAGGCCTCATGCGATTTCAGCAGCGCCAGCAGCTTCGCTTCGTCCCAGATTTCCACGCCCAGGGCTTCGGCTTTTTCGAGCTTGGAACCCGCGGCTTCGCCCGCGACCACGAACGAGGTTTTCTTCGATACCGAGCCCGAGACCTTGGCGCCCAGTGCTTCCAGCCTGTCCTTCGCTTCGTCGCGCGTGAGCGACGCCAGTCCACCCGTCAGCACCACGGTCTGCCCGGCCAGCGGACCTTCCGCCCTGCGCTGCGGCGTGGATTCCTTCCAATGCACGCCAGCCTTGCGCAACGCGGCGATCACGGTGCGGTTGCGCGGCTCTGCGAAGAACGCGGCGATGTGTCCCGCCATGACCGGCCCCACGTCGCTCACTTCGGTGAGTTCGGTTTCGCTCGCGTGCATCAACGTGTCCAGCGCGCCGAAATGCCGCGCCAGCGTCTTGGCCGTGGCCTCGCCCACTTCGGGAATGCCGAGCGCGTACAGGAAGCGTTCCAGCGTCGTGGTCTTGCTGGCTTCGATCGCATCGATGAGGTTTTCCGCCCACCTGGTGGCGATCTTGCCGGCCTTGACCGTCTCCGGAATCACGCCGTCGCGCTCCTCGCCACGGCGTTTCATCGCGAGCAGGTCATCCATGGTCAACTTGTAGAGATCGGCCGGCGAATGCAGGTAATCGAATGCGATCAGGTCCTCGATGTAGCGTTCGCCGAGTCCGTCGATGTCCATCGCACGCCGCGATGCGAAATGCGCAATGGCCTGCGTGCGCTGCGCGGCGCACACCAATCCGCCCGTGCAACGCGCCACCACCTCGCCTTCTTCGCGGACGATCGCCGAACCGCATACCGGGCAATGCTTGGGCATGTGCCAAGGCTTGGTGCCTGGCGGCCTGCGCTCCAGATTGACCCGCACGACTTCCGGAATCACGTCGCCGGCGCGGCGCACGATCACGGTGTCGCCGACGCGCACGTCTAGCCGCGCCACCTGGTCCATGTTGTGCAGCGTGGCCTTGGTGACGGTGACGCCGCCGACCTGCACCGGCTGCATCACGGCGAACGGCGTGGCCGCGCCGGTGCGCCCGATGTTGATCTCGATCGCTTCGATGAGCGTGCTCTTTTCCTGCGCCGGATATTTGTGCGCCAGCGCCCAGCGTGGTGCGCGCGACACGAAACCCATTTCGTTCTGCTGGTCGTAGCGATCCAGCTTGTAGACGACGCCGTCGATG
>DATNAW010000063.1:0-3321 GCA_035572335.1 Rhodanobacteraceae bacterium | reverse complement strand
ATGACCGACGATGACGACGTGATGCTGGACGACCTCCAGCGCAAGGCCTTCCGCTACTTCGATCGCCACACCAATCCGAAAACCGGACTGGTGCTCGACTCGACCCAGCCCGGCCAGCCGGTCAGCATCGCCGCGGTCGGCTTCGCGCTGTCGTGTTACCCCATCGCCGTCGAGCGCGGCTGGATGCTGTACCACGAAGCACTTGCGCTGACACTGGCCGCGCTGCGCTTCTTCGACGAAGCCGACCAGTCGGGTGCGAAGGACGGCGTCGGTTACAAGGGCTTCTTCTATCACTTCCTGAAAGCCGACACCGGCACGCGCGCGTGGAATTGCGAGCTTTCCACCATCGACACCGCCCTGCTGCTGGCCGGCATGCTGCACGCCGCGCAGTATTTCGCGGGCGACGGCGCGAGCGAGCGCGAAGTGCGCGAGCGCGTGCAATCCGTCTATGCGCGCGTGGATTGGCGTTGGGCGCAGGACGGCGATGACGCGCTGGCGATGGGCTGGACGCCCGAGGCCGGTTTCCAGCCCTGCCGCTGGCTCGGCTACAACGAAGCGATGATCCTGTACGTGCTGGCGCTGGCGGCGCCGGACTTTCCGGTGACGCCCGCCGCGTATGACGCGTGGACGTCCACTTTCGACTGGCGCCGCATCTACGGTCGCGAGGTGTTGTACGCGGGGCCGCTGTTCATACACCAGTTCTCGCACATCTGGCTGGACCTGAAAGGCCTGCAGGACCGCGTGATGACGGCGCGGAAAACCGACTATTTCGAAAACAGCCGCGAGATGACGCACGTGCACCGCCAGTACGCGATGCGCAATCCGCACAAGTTCAAGGGCTACGAAAAGAATTGCTGGGGTTTCACCGCCAGTGATGGGCCCGCCGACGCAATGGAAAAATTCCGCGGCCACGACCAGCAGTTCTACGACTACATCGCGCGCGGCGCGCCGTTCGGGCCCGACGACGGCACCATCTCGCCATGGGCGTCGATCGCCTCGCTGCCATTCGCTCCGGAAATCGTGCTGGACGAAATCCGCCATCTCGAAAACATGATCGGCCACAGCCCGGAGGGCTACGGCTTCCACGCGTCCTTCAATTTGTCCTGGCCCGGCCAGCACACCGAGGGCGCGTCTCGCCACCAGCTCAGGGACAGCGAAGACGTCGCCTGGGTTTCGCCCTGGCACTTCGCCCTGAACCAGGGACCGATCGTGCTGATGATCGAAAACTACCGCAGTCGCATGGTCTGGAACCAGATGCGCGAATGCGCGCCGATCAAACTCGGTTTGCTGCGTGCAGGTTTTTCAGGCGAGTGGCTGGGCCAATCGGACAGTTCGCAGCCGTGATTGAACCCCTCTCCCTCCAGGAGAGGGGCAGGGGTGAGGGTACGAATCTTGCGCAACATTCGGTGACGCGAACCCGAATCCTCACCCGGCGCCACGCGCCACCCTCTCCCGGAGGGAGAGGGGGAAAAACTGCGTGGTTCCGCCGCCACATTTCCACTTTCAAAGAAGGAGTCGCCATGAACATCCAACCCGCACCCAAACGCCTCGCCGGCCAGAACGCGCTGGTCACCGGCGCCAATTCCGGCATCGGCGAAGGCATCGCGCGCGAACTCGCCGCGCAAGGCGCCAACGTCGTGGTCAACTACGTGGTGCAGCCCGACGTCGCGCAGAAAATCTGCGACGAGATCCATGCCGCCGGCGGCGGCAAGGCCATCGCGATCCAGGGCGACGTCAGCAAGGAAGCCGACGTGCAGGCGATGTTCGCAGAAGCGATCAAGCAATTCGGCACGCTGGACATCGTGTGCTCCAATGCCGGCATCCAGCGCGATTCGAGGCTGGTGGACATGACGCTGGAGCAATGGAACCAGGTGATCGGTGTCAACCTCACCGGCGCCTTCATGGTCGCGCGCGAAGCCGCGCGCGAATTCACCCGCCGCGGCATGCGCGATGTCTCGAAGGCGCTCGGCAAAATCATCTTCACCAGCTCCGTGCACCAGGAAATCCCGTGGGCCGGCCACTGCAACTACGCCACCACCAAGGGCGGCATCATGCAGTTGATGGAATCGATCGCGCAGGAACTCGCGCCACAGAAGATCCGCGTCAACTCCATCTGCCCAGGCGCCATCGAAACCGCGATCAACCGCAAGGCCTGGGATACCCCTGCAGCCGCCAAGGCGCTGGAAAAACTGATCCCGTTCGGCCGCATCGGCATCCCCGCCGACATCGCGAAAGTTGCCGCCTGGCTCGCCTCCGACGAATCCGACTACATCTGCGGCGCGTCGATCTACGTCGACGGCGGCATGACGCTGTACCCGGGCTTCGCGACGGGTGGGTGAGGCAACGCGCGCAGCCGATGCCGAGGGCATCGGCTGCGTTGCCGACGAGGCGCGCCGGGAGCGCGCCCGAACGCCGAAGGCGGCCTGAAGGGCGAGCGCCACGGATGGTGCGAGTAACGACGGCCATGGCCGGGCCGGCACCCCGCACCATGGACGGCTGCTTGCCAGAGATCGCCTGTCGCGCCGGCATCCTTGCTCCCACGACATTGCCTTGGCTTCGATGACCCGTTACAACGGTCCGTCGGCATGTCGTCCGAGGAACGATGAACCTTCCATCGTCACGTGACCTGTTCCGTCCCGATCCCCGCTTCGTGATGTGGCGGCGCAAGTCATCGGATGCGCACCGCTGATGCGCGCATCGCGGCGAACCTTCACGTATGCGCTGGTGGCGGCCACGTTGCTCGGTATCGCGATCGGCTGGGCCTGCAACCGCGCACTGGCGCCGTCGCAGGCGACCACCGTCGCTGCCGACCTGTCCATCATCACCGAGGCGTTCCTGCGCCTGATCCGCATGATCATCGCGCCGCTGGTATTTTCCACGCTGGTGGCGGCCATCGCACGAATGGGCGGCGCGGCCGAGATCGGCCGCGTCGGCGCGAAAGCACTGGGCTGGTTCCTCGGCGCGTCCTGCATATCGCTGGCGATCGGCCTGTTGCTGGCGCGCGCACTGCAGCCGGGTGCGGCGTTGCATCTGGCGGCGTCGACGGCCGCGAACCAGGCTGGCGCGCCGCTCACCCTCACGACCTTCATGACGCACCTGATTCCAGCTTCGATCGCCGCCGCGATGGCCGGC
Source organism: Rhodanobacteraceae bacterium (assembly GCA_035572335.1). Taxonomy (GTDB): domain Bacteria; phylum Pseudomonadota; class Gammaproteobacteria; order Xanthomonadales; family Rhodanobacteraceae; genus 66-474. Next base: position 189 of record DATNAW010000063.1, on the reverse strand, counting down.
AACGAGATCCTGCAGATCGTGGTGTTCTCGCTGTTCTTCGGCATCGCCGCCGCCGCGCTGAAGGATCAGGCGCTGAAAGTCGTGGAACTGCTCGAGCAGGTTGCCGCGATCATGTTCAAGGTGACCGACTACGTGATGCTGACCGCGCCGCTGGCGATCTTCGCCGCGCTGGCGAGCACGATCAGCGTG
>DATNAW010000062.1:0-10382 GCA_035572335.1 Rhodanobacteraceae bacterium | reverse complement strand
GCCTACGGCATGAGCAAGGCCGCACTGCGCATGGCCACGCTGGCGCTGGCGCGGGAACTCGCCCCCGAGGTGCGCGTGAACGCGGTTGCACCGGGCGCTATCCTGTGGCCCGAGAACAAATCCGAATACGGCCGCGACATGGCGCTGGCGCGCATTCCGCTGCAGCGCACCGGCACGCCGGAGGAAATCGCGAACACGGTGTTGTGGCTGATCCGCGACGCCGGTTACGTCACCGGACAAACGATCCGTGTGGATGGCGGTCGGATTCTCGACATGTGAGCCGCGCCTGAAAGACCGCACGCGATGACTTGAACGGCGGGGCGAACGACGGCATGTTTGAAGGCATTCACGCGCATCGAGGATGCCGATGACCGCTTCCATGACCGCCGCCGGCCCGCCTTCGCAAAAGATCGCGCAGCAGATCCTCGATTTCCTGTCGGATATCCCGCGCAGCCGCGAGCAACCCAGCGAACATCCGCGCGCGCGCGTCGAAGCCATCGCGCTGGCCGCGCGCCGCAAGGCGTTCCTGGCTTCATCGTCGCTGGCGCTGCCACCGGGGCCGCTGGGCTGGCTCACGGTGCTGCCGGAACTCGTCGCGATCTGGAAAATCCAGGCGCAGATGGTGGCCGACATCGCGGCGGCGTGTGGCCAGCACACCACCTTGACGCGCGAGCAGATGCTCTACTGCCTGTTCCGGCATGCGGCCGCGCAGGCAGTGCGCGATCTGGCGGTGCGCGCGGGCCAGCGCTGGGTCGTGCACGCTGCCACCGCGCACGCGATCCGCGGCATGGCGCATCGCGTTGGCGTGAAATTGTCCGAGCGCGCATTGGGTTCGTCGCTGGCGCGGATGCTGCCGGTCGCCGGTGCGCTCGGCGTGGGCGCGTACGCGTGGTACGACACGCACCAGGTCGCGCGCACCGCGATCGTGATGTTTTCACGTGAGGAGGAATTCATTCCCGCTGGGCGCTGCAAGGAGATTCCGGCGCGCCGGGTCGAACACGATCGGGCGCAGGCGGCGCGCGAAGCGGGGTTGTGACAGCGCTGTCACACTGGAAGACCATCCAGCCGCTCCAGCTTTGGCAGCGTCGGCGCAAGTTCCTGCCAGCGTTTCCGCAGCGTTGTTCCGGTAAAGGGTTCGCGCAGGTCGGGCGCAAGTTCCGCCAGCGGTGCCAGCACGTGCGCGCGTTGGAACTCCTCGCGCGCCAGGTCGGTGGCGCAGCGGTCGCCTTCGCACCACAACGCGATGTCGAGATCGAGCGTGCGGTCGGCGTAACGGGGCAGGCTGCGATCACGCCCTGACGCGTCTTCCAGCGCACGCAGCCACATGCGGAGATCGTCGCGATCGACGTCGCAATCGAAGGCCGCCGCGTTGTTGAGGAATGCCGCGCCTTCGAATCCGACCGCGGCGCTGCGATACGTCGATGACACCTCGATCGCACCGAAACGCGCGCGCAATGCGCGCAGCGCGTCGGCGAGGTGTCGTTCGGCGTCGACGTTGGAACCGAGGCTCAGGAAGACGTGCGCCATGTCACTGCTGTTTCGCGCCGCGCTCGATCACCACGCCCACGGCTTTCGAACCCGTGACCGCGCCGGGCTTCGACAATTTCAGCCGCACCCATGGCACGCCGAATTCGTCGCGGATGATCGCGGCGCAATGTTCGGCCAGGGTTTCCACCAGTTCGAAGCTCGCAGCTTCGATGAAGGCGATCAGGCGCTTGGACACCGCCTTGTAATTGACCGTGTCCTCGATCTTGTCGCTGGCGGCGGGCTTGCGGTTGTCGAACGCCATCTCGATGTCGAGCACGACTTTCTGGCGCACGTTGCGTTCCCAGTCGTAGATGCCGATGACGGTTTCGATTTCCAGCGCTTCGATGAAAACGGTATCCATGGATCAGGCGACCTCGGGCAGCGATTCCAGATTCCAGCGCGGCAGCACGCGAATCTCCGACCCCGTCGATTGTCCCGCCGCCAGCCGGATCGAACCCGCCAGCGCAATCATCGCGCCGTTGTCGGTGCAGAACGCGAGGCGCGGGAAATACGCGTGAAAACCTTCGCGTTGTCCCGCTTCGGCCAGTTGCGCGCGCAAGCGCTTGTTGGCGCCGACGCCTCCGGAAACTACCAATCGTTTGTAACCGGTCTGCGCGAGCGCGCGCCGGCACTTGATCGCCAGCGTTTCCACGATAGCTTCCTCGAAGCCACGCGCGATGTCGGCCTTGGTGAACTCGGTTTGGTTGCTGTCGCGCCAAGCCAGCAGTACTTGGGTCTTCAATCCCGAGAAGCTGAAATCGAGCCCGGGCCGGTCTGTCATCGGACGCGAGAATTTGAATGCCTTGGGATTGCCGGTCTCGGCGATTTTCGCCAACGCCGGCCCGCCCGGGTACGGCAGGCCCATCAGCTTGGCGGTCTTGTCGAAGGCCTCGCCCGCGGCGTCATCCAGCGTGTCGCCGAGGATCGTGTAGCTGCCGATCCTGTCGACGCCGACCAGCATCGAGTGTCCGCCCGACACCAGCAGTGCCACGAACGGCGGGGCCAGCGGCTCGATGCCGGGCGCGGATTCTTCCAGCAGCGGCGCCAAAAGGTGTCCTTCCATGTGGTGGACGCCGATCGCCGGCACTTCCAGCGCCCAGGCCAGCGACCGCGCCACCGAGGCGCCGACCAGCAGCGCACCGATCAGGCCCGGGCCCGCGGTATAGGCGACGGCGGAGAGGTCGGAAATCTTCAGGCCGCTGTCGGCAAGTGTCTGGCGCAAAAGGGGAAGCAGCTTGCGGACGTGGTCGCGGCTGGCCAGCTCCGGCACCACCCCGCCATACTCGGCGTGCAGCGCGATCTGCGAATACAGCGCGTGCGCCAGCAGCCCGCGTCCGGGCTGGTAGACCGCCACCCCGGTCTCGTCGCAGGAGCTTTCGATGCCCAATACGGGACCTTGTAAGGGGGGCTTTGAATCGACCATGGATCTCACGCTATAATTCGCGGCTCACCCGCGCTTGAGCGGGTCATTTTAGCAAGTGGAGCCTCCATGCCCAGCGTCAAAGTCCGCGAGAACGAGCCGTTCGAAATCGCCCTGCGCCGCTTCAAGCGCACCTGCGAGAAGGCCGGCGTGCTCGCCGAAACGCGCAAGCGCGAGTTCTACGAGAAGCCGACCCAGGAACGCAAGCGCAAGCGCGCGGCGGCGGTGAAGCGCCACCTGCGCCGCGTCTCGCGCGAAGTCACGCGCCGCAAGCGCCTGTACTGAGCCTAAGTCTTCCGTGCCCATCGCGACGGCCGGCCCCGCCCCGCGGCGCCGGCCGTTTCGCGTTTCTGCGTTCTGATCCGGAAAGTCCCATGAGCGAACTCAAAGCCCGCGTCACCGACGACATGAAGGCCGCGATGAAAGGCGGCGACAAGCCGCGCCTCGCGACGATCCGGCTGATCCTGGCCGCGCTCAAGCAGCGCGAAGTGGACGAGCGCATCGTGCTGGACGACACCCAGGTGCTGCACACGTTGGAAAAGATGCTGAAGCAGCGCCGCGATTCGATCACGCAGTACGAGGCCGCGCAGCGCGAGGATCTCGCCGCGCAGGAACGCTATGAAGTCGGCGTGATCGAGGCCTATCTCCCGAAGCAGCTCAGCGACGTCGAACTCGACACGCTGGTCGCGCAATGCATCGTCGACGCGGGCGCCACTTCACCGCGCGACATGGGCAAGGTGATGGCGCTGCTGAAGGAACGTGCGGCCGGCCGCGCCGACATTGGCGCGCTGTCGCAACGCGTGAAGACGAAGCTGGCGGGCTGATCCGGCGCGCGTGATCCCCTTCGCTTGCGAAGGGATCACGCGTCTACGATTTGCGAATCCCGAATCCAGAATCCCGAATCCCGAGCCCTACTTCGACCCGCCGAAGTTGTACACCAGGTTGGTGGTGAACAAGCTGTCCATGTGCTTGGTGCCCGGCACGATGTTGGAGTTGTAACGGTTCTCGTAGGCCACCTTCAACGCCAGCGTCTTGGTCATCGCGACGGCCACGCCGATGTCGTTCTGGTAGTACTTGTTCTCGCTGCCGACTTCGGCCAGCAAGGTTTCCTGCATGCTGGTGCTGTCGGTCAAGGCGAGCTTGTAGTTGACCAGCGCGCGGCCGATCGCTTCGTTCTGCTTGGGCGGAACGACCGTGGTGACCAGCGGCGGCGTCACGGTGTCGTCGACGACCGTGTAGGTCTGCGGCTGGTAACGCTTGTAACCGGGGCCGGCTTCGACCGACAGCTCGTTGCGCGCGTCCTTCATCAGGATGTAACCGAAACCGATCGACGCGACTTCCTGCCAGCGGTTGGGCGCGAAGTCGTCGTGGTCGTAACGCGCGGCGCCGATCAGGTAGGCGCGCGGATTGAACTTGTAGCCCACCGAGCCGCCCACGTCATAATGGTTGGCGGTGGTCTCGTAGCTGTTGACCGTGCCTGTTTCGACGCCATCGGTATAGACCGGCACCTTGACGTTGCTCTTGGCGCGGTTGGCGTCGAGGAAGAACGCGTCCTTCCATGTGTCGTCCTCGTACGCGAGCTTCAGTTTGGCATCGATGTTGAGCGACTTGGTATTGCCGGTGGCGTTGGCCAGGCCGAATTCGCCGCTGCCGCTCCAGCCGGAAGTGGGACCGGCGGGCGTATCGGCCAGGGCGAGCGCAGGCAGGCACAGGGCGGAAACCGCCGCGAGCGCGGCGACGCGAGACAATTTCATCTGCAACTCCATGATTTCGTACAGCGAAAGACGGCAAGGCTGAAGGCCTTGCACTGAACGACTGTTAAATTTGTGTGATGAGGTGGGGCCGGTGCCCCGGCTTTCAAGCGAGCGGCGCAGGAAAGAACGCCGCCACGGCATGGCGCGCCTCGGCGAAGAACAGCCAGCGCTCGACGAACAGGCCGGCGACGCATGCCAGCGCGGTCGGCAGCGCAACCCACCCGATCCCGGTCGCAAGCGCGACCACGATGCCCGCAATCGGCAGCGCTGCAAACAGCACCAGCGCGCCACGACGCAGGTGCACCGCGTGTTTGCGCGCCAGCACGAACGCCATTTCGCGGGTCAGGTAACTTTCCTCGGTGACGGGTCCTTCGAAGGCGCGCACCTGTCCCAGCGTTTCCAGTCCGGTTGCGTGGCCTGCCGTGTTCGCAGGTTGCGCATCGATGCGGTGCCAGTAATCGGTTTTGACCACCGCCACGATGACCGCGAGCGCCAGCAGCACCAGCGGGAAGGCCAGCCCGATCACGGCGTACGGCGACAGCGCCAGCCACGTCCACAACCACAATCCGCCCGACAGCAGCGCGAACGCGAAGTACAACGGCAGCACCTGTCGCGTGCGCCACGCACGGATGGTTTTCAGCGAGCGGTAGATGTTGGCGGTGCACCACAACGTCACCAGCGCGCACAGCACGAGCAAGGCGCCGGCGATGCGCACGCCGCTGCCGCCGCGATGGAAGAAGGCCAGCCACGCCAGCGCCAGCATCGGCAGGTAGGTGACCAGCGACGCGAGCCCTTCGCGCGACAGCCACGACGAACGCCACTGGCTGAGCGCTCGCCACGCGCGTTCGGGTCGGCCGAGATGCACGGTCGAAGCCAGCAATCCGGCGGTCACCAGCACGAAGCCGAACAGCAGCGGCACAAGTATTCCATTCCCGCCGATCGGATACGTGCCGACGCACAACGCGGCACCCAGCAGGCACCAAACGCCGTAGCCCGTACCGCTCATCACCGTGAAGAAAATCACCGAGAGCGCCGGCTTCATCGCGACAAGGCCTTGTCCAGCCAGCGCAGCAATGGCGGCAGTTTTTCGGTGTCGAGTTTTTCTTCGACGGCTTCCGTCCGCGTCGCCGCGCCCGAGCCATCGCGCCGCGGACGCGGCGGCAGATAGCGATTCACCGGTTGATAGCCGAACTCAGGCATCAGCGCGAAACCGTCGCGTTCCGCGACGACCTTCGACACGTCGGAATCGGGATCGCCCAGGTCGCCGAACATCCGCGCGCGCGTCGGGCAGGCGAGCACGCACGCCGGCTGGCGGTCGCGCTCGTCCAGTGTTTCGTTGTAGATGCGGTCCACGCACAGCGTGCATTTCTGCATCGTGCCGCGCTTGGAATCCCTGCGGCCCGCGTCGGACGCAGAAGTTTTTGGAGGCGGCAACGCGATCTCACGTGCGCCGTATGGGCACGCCCACGCGCACAGCTGGCAGCCGATGCACTTGTCCTGGTCGACCAGCACGATGCCGTCCTCGGCGCGCTTGTAGCTCGCGCCGGTCGGGCACACCGTCACGCAATCCGGTGTCTCGCAGTGCAGGCACGAACGCGGGAAGTGGACCATCTGCGGGATGGGCGGAGCCTGTTGCAGCCCCCTTGAGTCAAGGGGGCGATCCTGCGCCGAAGGCGCAGGATGGGGGTTGTGGGTGTGCGATGCCGTCGATTCGTACGAAGTGTTGGTCGCTTGCGGCAACACTTCGTACGAATGCACCCGGTTGAACCACACCCCATGCGGTTCGGCGCCGTACGGATCATCGTCGGGCAGTGGCCCGAAATCGCCGCCGTCGTTCCATTCCTTGCACGCGACCGCGCAGGCGTGGCAGCCGACGCAGATGTCGAGGTCGATCACCAGTCCGAGTTTTTTCTTCGCTGGCGCGGGCAGGCTGGTCATGCCTGCCGCCCATGACCGTTGTTGGTCCGCCATGGTTGGAAGACGCGCGGAATCGAGAAACGGATGTCACGGCACATGGCAACGATCAAAACGGCCAAATCCTGGGAATCAAGAGCATCGACAGCGCGCAGAACAACGCAATCAGCGGCACGCCGACCTTGGTGAAATCGAGGAAACGATAGCCGCCAGCGTAATACACCATGGTGTTGGTCGGATACCCGATCGGCGTCGCGAACGAGGTGGCCGCGGCGAACGCGACGGCGACCACGAACGGACGCGGATCGGCGTGCACGGCGTGCGCGACGCTGGCGCCGATGCCGACCATCAGCACCACCGACGGGTTGTGGCCCATCAACTCCGTCAGCAGCGCGGTCAACACGTACACCATCGCCAGCGCCGCCAGTGGACCGTGGTTGCCGACGACGTCCAGCGCGCCGTTCACCACCACGCGTGCCAGCCCGGTCGTCTCCATCGCGATGCCCAGCGGCAGGATCGCGCCGAGCAGGATGATGATCTTCCAGTCCATGCCTTCGTACACGTCCTTGCGCCCGAAGCAGCGCGTCAGCGCCATCGCCGCCACGCCGCAGATCGCGGCGATGGGAATCGGCATCCAGCGCAGCGCGGAGACCACCACCACCGCGGCCATGATGCCGATCGCGAGGAACGCCTTGTAGCGCGGACGGCGCGCGTCGTCGCGCTGGTTGAGGATCACGAAGCGGTCGTCACCGCGCAGGCGCTTCACCGCATCGGCCGGCAACAGCATCATCAGCACGTCGCCGGTGCGGAAGGCGACGTCGCGGATCTGGTCGCGCAGAAGGTGTCCGCGGCGATGGATGCCGAGCACGGTGGCGTCGAAGGTTTGCAGCAGGTCGAGATCGCGCAGCGTGCGGTCTTCGGCGAGGCTGGCGGGCGCGATCATCGCTTCGACCAGCACCTTGGCCTTGTCGGTGGTGCCGTCGGAATGCGTGTATTCGGGATTGATCTCCAGTTCCTGCTTCTTGCGGAACTCCTCGAGCTTGTCCCATTCGCCACGCACCAGCAGCACGTCGCCGGACGCAAGCTGCTGCGTGCGCGGCGACCACATGTGCCGCTCGCCGCGCAGCAGTTCGAGCGGATACACGCCCTGGTCGCCCAGCTTGGCTTCGGCGATGGTCTGGCCGACCAGCGGCGAATCGTGCATCACCTTCAATTCGGTGACGTACTTGCCCACCTGCATCGGCCCGGCCGGTTCGTTGTCCAGACGCTTGGGCAGCAGCCAACGCCCGATCACCATCAGGTAGATGATGCCCGCCGCCGCGAGCAGCACGCCGAGATGCGTGAACTCGAAAATGCCGAACGGCCGCAGCCCCTGCTTCTGCGCCAGCGAATCGACCAGCAGGTTCGACGAGGTGCCGATCAAGGTGCACACGCCGCCCATCTGCGCGGCGAACGCCATCGGCATCAGCACGCGTGATGGCGACGTGTTGGTGCGCTGGCAGACCTTTAGCGCCAGCGGCAGGAAGGTCGCGACCAGCGCGGTGTTCTTGATGAACGCGCCCAGCGGCGCAATCGCCAGCATCATGCCCAGCGACAGCAGCCACGGTTTGCGGATGCGCGACAGCAGGTTGATGATCGGATCGAGCGCGCCCGAGCGCTCGATGCCGATCGCCAATGCGAACATCGCCGCCACCGTCACCGTCGCTTCGTTACTGAAACCCGACAACGCTTGTTCGGGCGAGACGATCCCGAGCGCGACCAGCAGGCCCAGCGTGATCAGCGCCACCAGGTCCACGCGCACCCTTTCGCTGGCGAACAGCGCCATCGCGACGAGGATGATCACGGCGGTGGCCCAGGCCTGCCAGGTCATGGATGGCAACTCATGGTGTAGCCCCGGTCAGTCACCCCAACCCTCCCTCGTTCCGCTTGTGTCGGCCGCGGCGCTGGACGCCGGGATCGATTTTGCATGCGTTCCGTATCGGCGTGCAGGTGCGCGGCGATGCGCAACCGGCACGGCAGGCAGCTTGCCATGCAGCTGCAAAAAATTCGTTCAATCCTCCGCCGGCTCGAAGCGGTGGCCCGGCACGCGCGGCTCCGGGTCATGTTCCAGCCGCACTTTCAGGTCGAACCAGGCGGCCTGGCCGGTCACCGGATCGCCATTGGCGTAGGTGCGATCGGAAGCACGCTCGCCGATCAGATGGTTCAACAGGAAGCCGTCCACGAATTCCGGCGCGCGTTCGGCCAGTTTCCACGCGCCGCGCTTCTTGCCGATCGCGTTCCAGGTCCACACCGTGCCCGGCGCGGTGGCCGCGTGCGCGCGCACCTCCACCCGGATGCGCCCGCGCGGCGAGGCGATCCACGCCCACTCGCCGCTCTCGAGTGCATGTTCGGCGAGCGTGCGCGGATGCACGTACAGCACGTTGCGCGCGGCAATCTGGCGCAACCAGCGGTTCTGCGAACCCCAGGCGTGGTACATGAACATCGGGCGCTGGGTGAGGGCGGACAACTTGAAGCCCTCCCCTTCAAGGGAAGGGTTGGGTGGGGATGGGTTGCTGTCCGCGTACCAGAACGGCACCGGATCGAAATATCTTTCCACCCGTGCGCGTTCCGCTTCCGGCGGCTGCACCGGGCCGTGGGCCTGCGCCGCCAGCCGGAAGCGTTGCAGCACCTCGCAATACAACTGCATCGTCACGGGTTCGGTCGAACCGACGAAACCCATCGACTGCGCCCATTGCAGGTAATCGCGGTTCGCCATCCGGTAGTACGCGCCGGCTTCAGGAATCTTCGCCTCGAAGAAGCAGCCGTGCTCGATGTAGCGTTGCAACTGGCCGGGATTCGGCGCGCCCTTGCCTGATTGCGAGCCACCCGCGCCGCGCCAGCCGGCCAGCATGCCTACGCCGGGCGCGCGTTCGTGGCGCACCATGTAATCGGCGTAGTCCTTGTAGATCGCGTGGCCGTCTGCACCGATCATGTTCGGCAACTCCAAACGCGCGCCGAGATCCAGCAACACGTCCTGGAACGGCCGCACGTCGCGATCGGGTCGCACCACGGGTTGGCGGATCGCATCGGCCGCCATTTCGGCGTCGCTGATCGGTCGATCGAGCAGGCTGATGCAGTCGTAGCGTTCGAGGTACGTCGTGTCCGGCAGCACCAGGTCGGCGAACGCAACGGTTTCCGAGTCGTAGGCGTCGGCGTAGATGATGCGCGGAATCTTGTAATCGCCGTTGTCGTCGCGTGCGCACAGCAATTTGCGTGTTGCGGCGGTGTCCATCGCCGAGTTCCAGCCCATGTTGGCCATGAACAGGAACAACGTGTCGATCTTGGTGGGGTTGCCGTCGACCGCGTTGCGGATCACCGACTGCAACAGCCCGTGCGCAGCCAGCGGGAATTCCCAACTGAAGGCGTGGTCGAGCCGGCGCGGCGCGCCGTGTTCGTCCACCAGCAGATCCTCGGGCGATTGCGGATAACCCAGCGGATTGCCGGTGAGCGTGCCGTCCGGCTTGCGCGATTTCGCCGGCTTGTTGCCGGGCGGCGCAGGTTTCGGGTACGGCGGCTGGTAGCGAAAGCTGCCGGGCGTGTCGATCGCGCCCAGCAGGATTTGCAGCAGATGGATCGTGCGGCAGGTATGGAAACCGTTGGCGTGCGCGGCGATTCCGCGCATTGCATGCATCGACACCGGACGGCCAACCATCGTTTCATGTTTGCGGCCGTGTGTATCGGTCCACGCGATCGGCAGTTCGATGGCTTCGTCGAACGCGACGTGGGCG
>DATNAW010000061.1:0-3444 GCA_035572335.1 Rhodanobacteraceae bacterium | reverse complement strand
CTGGTTCAGGATCGCGAGCGAATCGGATGCCGGCGGCTTCAGCGTCGGACCGATGTTGTGCTCGCCCTTCTTCGGACGGTCGAACTTGAAGTTCACGCCACGCAGGTCGATGACGACGTTCTGCGGCGGCGGCGGCGGCGGGGCTGCCGGCGGCGGCGGCGGCGCTGCGTGACCCATGTTGATCACGAGACCGATCGAAGCCATCGAATCCAGCCACTGCTTCGGACCATAGGTGTGCGGCAGGCCCGGACCGGCGAAGCCAGCGGCCTGCGCCGAGGTGGTGTCACGGTAGTAACGCGCAGCGAGTTCGCCACGCAGGGCGATGCGATCGCTGACGTTGTACAGGACGCCGACGCCAACCGTTGCGCCCGGGCCCCAGCCACTCTGGCCAGAGACCGCGGCATGACGCCACATGCCCAAGCCGCCCATGATGAAGGGACGCCACTGCGACGACGGATCCATGAAATACCAGCGGCCCGCAACGTCAACACCGATGGTCTCCCACTGTTTGCCGGCGCGAATGGACGAATCCTTGTAATCCGCGTTGTCGCCGGTGGCTTCGAAATCCAGCGTCATGTGCGGGTTCACCCAGAAACCAACACCGAGGCCGCCCATGGGATCTGCCTGGACCTGGCGATCGTTGTCGCCGAATACCACGCCGATGCGCGGCACAATGTACCAGTTGCTGTAGTTCGGGTTGGTCAAGCTACCCGTTGTTTCCGCCGCTGCACCCGTGTCCTGTGCGTGCGCGACCGACATCACGCCTACAGTACCCAAGGCCAGCGCGATGACCGCGAACAAGCCGTTACGTTTCATCGGAGAGTCTCCTCGTTGTTGATTCTTCAGGCTTCAACCGTGCTGGATGAAACCGTGTTTCCGTTTTCCCAAACCGCAAAACTACTGCGCGGATTGAAGGCCATCCTTCCCAGCCATTCCGCTACGGCTGCGCCAGTTTAGCAAAAAACAAACAATTTCGCCTCTGGTTTGCCGATCCGTTCATCTGCAACTCAGGCGCTTTTTTGCCGGGCGAATAAATCCATGAATTTCGGAATCGGAGTCTCCAGGATTCGAGCAGGCTGAGCACAAATATCAATGATTTCAGCAACCTGTGAGCGCGGCAAATACCCAACCAGCGCCTTGTGGAACTTATCCAGCAGAACCGGGATGCCCTCCGCACGGCGGCGGCGGTGGCCGATGGGGAAATCGATCGAAACCTTGTCCGTCTTCGAACCGTCCTTGAAAAACACCTGCACCGAGTTCCCGATGTAGCGCTTGTCCGGGTCAAAATAATCCTTCGTGAACTGCGGATTTTCCTTCACCGTCATTTTCGCGCGCAGCGCATCGATGCGCGGATCGGCCGCGACCGCATCGGTGTAATCATCCGCGGTCAGGTGCCCGAAGATCAGCGGCACCGCCACCATGTACTGGATGCAGTGGTCGCGGTCGGCGTAGTTGGCGAGCGGGCCGGTCTTGTCGATGATGCGCGCACCGGCTTCCTGGGTTTCGATCTCGACGTGCTCGATCTCGCCGATGCGATCGTTCACTTCCGGATGCAGTTTCATCGCACATTCCACCGCGGTCTGCGCATGGAACTCGGCGGGGTAGCTGATCTTGAACAGCACGTTCTCCATCACGTAACTGCCGAACGGCCGCTCGAACTCGAATGGTTTGCCGCCGAAAGCGACGTCGTAGAAACCCCAGGTCTTCGCGCTGAGTGCCGAGGGATAGCCGGGTTCGTCGGTCGTGACCGCGTTGAGCGCATGGATTACCGCGCGCCGGCAGGCATCACCGGCAGCCCAGCTCTTGCGCGGACCGGTATTGGGAGCATGCCGATAGGTACGCAGCGAGCCATTGTCGATCCAGCTGTTCGATACCGCGGTGATCACCTGTTCGCGATTACCGCCCAGCATCGCGGTGGCCACGGCGGTCGAAGCCAGCCGCACCAGGATCACATGATCCATGCCGGCGCGATTGAAGGAATTCCGGAGCGCGTAGCAGCCCTGGATTTCGTGCGCCTTGATCGCCCAGTGCAGCACGTCGCGCATGGTCAGCGGCTCGCCGCCGTTGCGCATGTTCGAACGCGACAACCAGTCGGCCACGGCCAGCACCGTGCCGAGATTGTCGGAGGGGTGGCCCCACTCCGCGGCAAGCCAGGTATCGTTGAAATCCAGCCAACGGATCTGAGCGCCGATGCAGAACGCGGCCTGCGCCGGATCGAGCTCCAGCGCCGTGCCCGGCACCCGCGCGCCGCCCGGCAGCATCGCGCCCGGCACGATTGGCGCGAGGTGCTTCACGCATTGCGGGAACTTCATCGCCAGCATCGCGCAGCCCAGCGCATCCATCAGCATGTAACGGGCGGTATCCCAGGCTTCCTGCGATTCCACGCGGTAATCGAGCACGTAATCGGCCACGTCGACCAGCGGCTGGTCGGGGGCGGGGCGGGCGGCGGAACGGATGTCGGTGTGGCTCACGAACGTTTCCTGTCAGACGAAGGCAGCCCGCTATTTTGCCAGAGGATGACCGCGCCTTGACGGCTGGCTCGACGCGCGGTGACAATCGATCCGCTGTCCCCCGAAAGGGAGTAGCACCGGGCCCGATGGTTATTCGGGTTCGCGTGGCGGTCGTCAACACGGACCCACAAGGTTCCGGTCGCCACGGCGGTTAGCACCGCGCGCGAGACTTTCGACATCCCGTGCCGCACCCGCGGCCGCGGGAAGTTCGATCGTCGCCGCCAGGAGAACCGCATGTACGTGATCAACGAGCTGCTCCACCACCCGCTTGACCCGGCCTTCTGGAGCGGCCTCGGATCGATCATCGTGATCGACCTCGTGCTCGCGGGCGACAACGCCATCGTGATCGCGCTGGCCGCGCGCAACCTTCCCACCCATCATCAGTTCCGCGCCATCTTCTGGGGCACGGTCGGCGCGATCGCCGTGCGCATCGCCATGACGGCGGCCGTGCTGTGGCTGCTCAAGCTTCCGGGCCTGATGTTGATCGGCGGCATCGTGCTGATTCCGATCGCGTGGCGCCTGTTGAAGCAGGATGATGACGACGGCCCGGACATCAAGCACAAGGTCAGCGGCTTCTGGAGCGCGATGGGCACGATCGTGATCGCCGATGCGCTGATGGGGCTCGACAACGTGCTGGCGATCGCCGGCGCATCGGGCGGACACCTCGGACTGGTCGTGCTGGGCTTGCTGGTCAGCGTGCCACTGGTGGTGTGGGGTTCCACGCTGCTGCTGAAACTGATCGGACGCTTTCCGATCATCATCTACATCGGGGCCGCGGCGATTGCCTGGACGGCTGCGCGCATGATCACGCGCGACGACTTGGTGAACGGCTGGTTCGACGCGCACGACCCGTTGCGCTACCTCGTGGATGCCGTACTGGTCCTTGGCGTCACCGGAATGGGCTGGTGGATGCGGCGGCGCAAGGATTCGCAGC
>DATNAW010000060.1:0-12484 GCA_035572335.1 Rhodanobacteraceae bacterium | reverse complement strand
GCCCAGGCTGATGCCATTGCGGAAAAACAGCACCGACACGCAGGCGATGCCGGCTTCGACGCGGCACGCGAACACGTCCATGTCGGCGCTGGCGCCCTGCACGTAATGGTGCGCCTGCAAACTGCGCAACGTCGCAACCTGATCACGCAGGCGCGCGGCGCGTTCGTAATCCTGGCGCGCGCTGGCTTCGTCCATCGACGCGGCGAGTTCCTTCACCACTGCATCGCTGCGGCCATCCAGGAACATCGTGGCGTGGCGCACGTCCTCGGCATATTCCGCGGCTCCGATGAAGTCGACGCACGGCGCAGTACAACGGCCGATCTGGAACTGCAGGCACGGACGCGAGCGGTTGCGGAAATAGCTGTTCTCGCACTGGCGCACCTTGAACAGCTTCTGCATCAGCGCCAGGCTTTCGCGCACCGCATGCGCACTCGGAAACGGACCGAAGTAGCGGCCCTTCTCGCGCTTGGCGCCGCGATGGAACACGATGCGCGGAAACGGGTCCTCCGACACGAAGATGTACGGATAACTCTTGTCGTCGCGCAACATGATGTTGTAGCGCGGCTTCAGCGACTTGATCAGTTGCGCTTCCAGCAGCAGCGCCTCGCCCTCGGTGCGCGTCAGCGTTACCTCGATGCGCGCGATCTGCGAAACCATCGACGCGATGCGAGGCTCGAGGTTCGGCTTCAGGAAATAGTTGCCGACGCGCTTTTTTAGATTGCGCGCCTTGCCGACATACAGCAGCGCGTCGTCCGCATCGAACATGCGGTACACGCCGGGCGAAGTGGTGAGATTGCGGACGAAGGCCTTGCCGTCGAAGGCCGTTGCGGAACCTGCCATCCGCTCATTGTAATGCGCGTACCCACCGCCACCTGCAGGCGCGCGCAGCGGAAACAGTACGCCTCACCGGCCCCACGGAAAGGAATAGACTTGGCGCATCAAGGGGCTGGAGCCGCGTGTGGACACCGATATTACGGCATTGGTGCGGGCTGCCGGCGGCGGCGATGCGGCGGCGCGTGACGCGTTGTTCGCCCTGCTCTACGACGAACTGAAGCGCATCGCCCGCAAGCAATTGCACGGTGCTTCGTCGCCGACATTGAACACCACCGGCCTGGTGCACGACGCGTACCTCAAGCTCGCCACGCCGGAAAGCCTCAACCTGCAGGGGCGCAAGCATTTTTTCGTGGTGGCCGCGAAAGCCATGCGGCAGATCGCCATCGATCATGCGCGTGCGCGTGCCGCCGGCAAACGTGGCGGCGGCTCCGTGCACGCCGTCGCATTGGACGATGCGATCGATCAGCCCGCGCAAGCCGTCGCACCGGACAAGCTGCTGGAACTCGATCGCGCGCTGACCACGCTGGAAGCCTCGCAGCCGCGCCTTTCAAGCCTGATCGAATTGCGGTTCTTCACGGGTCTCGATCTGGCCGAAATCGCGGCGATGCAGGACGTGAGCGAACGCACCTTGAACCGCGACTGGCGGCGTGCCCGCGCGGAGTTGTACGCGGTGATGTATTCGTGACGAGGCGCGCATGGACGATGAACGCCTCGATGCGTTGTTTGCCGAAGCGGTAACCGTTCCGCCATCCGGGCGCGCACGCTGGCTGGATGCACACTGCGGCGATGATGCGCAACTGCGTCGCGAACTCGAACGCCTGCTCGCCGCTGACGCGATCGCCGAAGGCGTGCTGGAACATGCACCGGAATTGCTGGCCGACAACATGGCCGATGCGGCGGAAATACCGCAGCGCTTCGGCATCTGGCGCGTGCTCGGCGCGCTCGGCGCCGGCGGCATGGGCGAAGTATGGCTGGCTGAGCGCGACGATGGCCAGTTCCGGCAACGTGCAGCGATCAAGCAGGTCGCGTTCCCGACGCCGGGACTGCTGCGGCGTTTCCGCGAGGAGCGGCAGATCCTCGCGCGTCTGGAACATCCGGGCATCGCACGCCTGATTGATGGCGGCGTGGACGAGAGCGGCTGCCCATGGCTGGCGATGGAATACGTCGAGGGCGCGCCGATCACCCGATGGGTGCGCGAACATGCGTCGAACGTGCGCGACACGATCGGACTGGTGCTGCGCATCTGCGACGCGGTGCAGTTCGCGCATCGCAATCTGATCGTGCACAGCGACATCAAGCCTTCCAACATCCTGGTGGCGCGAGACACGCCGAAGCTGCTGGATTTCGGCATCGCCAAGGTCCTTGCGCAGGACGACACCGAACGCACGCGCACGATGGTGCAATTGTTGACGCCCGACTACGCCGCGCCGGAACTGCTCGCCGGCGGCGCGATCACCACGTCAGTGGACGTGTACGCGCTGGGCGTGTTGCTGTACGAGCTGCTGGGCGGGAGCAAACCCTATCGCTTGTCCGCGCTCGGCGGCGCCGCTGCACTGAATTCCGCGAACATCAAACCGCCCAGCGCGGCGGTCGACAGTGCATTGCCGGACGCGCATGCGCGAAGGCGCATGCTGCATGGGGACCTCGACCGCATCGTGCTGACCGCGATGGCGCAGGAACAGGCGCGGCGTTACGCCTCGGTCGAAGCGCTGGCCGCCGATTTGCGCAACTGGCTAGCCGGCCGCGCGATCAACGCGCGCGGTCACGGCCGCTGGTACCGCTTCGGAAAATTCGTGTCGCGGCATCGCGTCGGCGTCGCGGCGACATTGGTCGTTTTCGCGGTGTTGCTCTCCGCCACGATTTACAGCACGCGCCAGGCGCAAATCGCCCGGATGCAGGCGTCACGCGCAAACGCCGTGCGCGATTTCGTGGTCGGCGTGTTCGAGCAGACCGATCCCGACGCGCGACAAGGCAAGCCGATCACCGCGCATGAACTGCTCGATCAAGGCGATCGCCAGCTCGCGCAGGGCAGCATCGGCGCCGGTGCTTCACGCACCGAAATGCAAGGGTTGATCGGACATTTGTACTGGCTGATTGGCGATTACCCGAAAGCCACTTCGCTGATGCACGATGCGATTGCACACGCCGCCCCGGCTACACCGGCGGAGGTTCGCGCAAGGAATCTCGTTTATCTCGCGCGAAGCGAGGGGGAGAAGGAACTGTTCAAGGCCGCTCGCAATCATGCTCGACAGGCCGAAGCGCTTGCGCTGCGCGCAGGACCGGCGGGCGCATCCGCCGCTTCGGACGCGCGCCGCGTGTACGCGAACGCACTGACGCTCGATGGCAATGCCAAGGCCGCCGAACCCATTCTGCGCCAGGCCCTGGAAGAGGACAGGGCCCGCTTCGGAGCGCACAGTCAGGCGGTGGCTGATGACCTGACCGAGCTGGCGAGGGCGACCCACGAACTCTCGCGATATGACGACTCGATCGCGTTTTCGCGTCAGGCGATCTCGACGGAAACAACCCTGCACGGGCGCGTTTCCAGTCAGGCAATCACCAATCTCGAGCTTCTCGCCTCGACCGAAGACCACGCCGGAGACCTGAAGTCCGCCGAGCGTGATCTGCTGGAAACCGTGAAGCTCGCCGCGCAGGTATACGGACCCACCCATCGCGAGACGATCGCCGCGCGAACGGATCTCTACTTCACCTATTACCGCGAAGCCCGCTACGCCGATGCGCTGGCAGGCCACCTCGAGTTGCTGAAACTCGTGGATGTAATGGCGAAGGATCGGCCCGAGCAACTGGCGTACGAATGGAATTTCATTGCCATCGATTACATGCAATTGGCGCGCTATGGGGAGGCGCTGCAGGCAGAACAAAGGTCGCTCGCGATCTGGGCCGGCATCCACAGTTCGGATTCCGAGTACGCCAGCAACGACTCGCGCACCAACCTCGGCGACCTGCTGACCCGGATGGGCCGCTTCAAGGAAGCGGAGTCCACCTATGCGGAGGCGATCCGGATCGAACGCAAGAATGATCCGGCCGATTCGGAATGGCTGAATCGCGACCTGGGCGACCTGGGCAACGTGTATCGCCTGGAGCACCGCGCCCCGGAAGCCGTGGCCATCATCACCCGCGCCTTGCACGCGCTTTCGCCGAAGCTTGCTCAGGTTCCCGTGCGCGCTTATCTGCAATCGTCGTTGGCGTTGGCGCAGCTCGACGCCGGCGATCTCGCCTCGGCTGAAATTTCCGCGGCGCGCGCGGAACAGATCGGCCGCATCGCGTACAAGGATGCACCGCTCTCGTTCAGTGCCTTGCAATACATCAGCGCGCGCGTCGCGCTGGCGCGGAATCAACCTGCAGAAGCCGAACCTCTGCTGCTCGCGGCCTATGCGGCACGCAAGGTGCTTGCCCCGAACGATCCCCGCATGGCGGAAGTCCAGGTCGCGCTGATCCGGGCGCTGGAATTGCAGGGCAAGCGGAATCAGGTGAAATCCCTCCGCGCGCAGGTCGAGCCGGTACTGGTCGCGTCACGCTCACCCTATTTCGCCGATCTCCGGCGGCAATTGGACCATCCCTGACCCACTGCCGCCACGCTTCTTTGCTTGAAGCACCCTGGCCACGCTTCTTTGCTTGAAGCACCCTGAATCTTGCAACCGGCTCATCGGACCCCGATGTCGCCCCGGCCGTTTTTTCCCGTATGTCGAGTTGAAGCCGCGCGCTTTGCCGCGGCGGCCTCCCTCTATCACGCGGGGAAATCGAGATGAACAAGCGCATCTACAGCCTGATCTGGAACCGCCGCCTTAACCAGATCGTTGTCGCTTCGGAACTGGCGTCGTGCAGGAGCGGCGGAAGCTCCGGAAGACGCGGGACGTCTTCGCTGCGGCGCAATGTGCTGGCGCTCGCACTCTTGTCTGCGGTCGCGGCAATCATGCCGATACGCGCGTTTGCCGGTGACACCAGTTGCGGTGGTGGCAATCAAAATGCGTCTGGCGCTTATTCGGTCACTTGTGGCGCCTACTCGCGTGCGACAGGTTACTTAAGCAATGCGCTTGGTCGAGGCGCATATGCCAGTGGCACCGATAGCCTCGCGGTCGGAACCGCCAGTTGGGCCAGCAGCGCCTATAGTTCCGCCGTGGGTGGCGCCACCCACTTCAAGAGCGGCAACTATTACCTTTACACCAGCGCAAAAGGCAAGTACGCCGCCGCGTTCGGCAACGGCGCCCAGGCAACGGCTGCGAGGGCAACCGCGATCGGCGCCTTGTCAGTCGCCGATCAAAACGACACCGCACTGGGATACTTCGCGCACGCTTCGGCCTTGAGTACCACTGCGGTGGGGCTGAACGCGTACGCCACCAGCAACTATGCCTCCGCGATTGGCGAAAACGCGCACGCGAATGGCACCGGGAGTACGGCGCTTGGCGCCAGCGCCTCGGCGGGCAGCAGCGGCAGCACCGCGCTCGGTTACAAAGCCAAAGCCACGGACCCATACAGCGTAGCCGTGGGAAGCGGCGCCACCGCCATCGGAAATTATTCGTCCGCTCTCGGCGATTCTTCCGATGCGGCTGCCGTCTCCGCTACCGCGCTCGGCTCGCATGCCATCGCGCAACAGGCGGCCACCGCAGTGGGCCAAGCCTCCACCGCGTCCGGCCAAGGCAGCACCGCGCTGGGATTCCAGGACTCAGCGACCGGCGCGTACAGCGACGCTTTCGGCTACAGGGCCAACGCCGGCGGCAAGAAAGCGGTCGCACTCGGCCTGAACTCGATGGCTTCTGGCGCGCAAGCCTTCGCGCTCGGTCCGTATTCCCAAGCGTCCGCCAACAACTCCACCGCGCTTGGCGGTGCCATCGACTTGAATGCCGACGGCTCCATCGAATCCAACGAGGAGACAATCGCGTCAGGTGGCCTGTCAATGGCGCTTGGCTCCGCCGCGCAAGCCACCCAGGACAATGCCACCGCCATCGGCGGCCTGGCCCAGGCCACCGGCGCTGCCGCCACTGCCATTGGCGGTGACGCCATGGCATCCGGCAGCAGCTCCGTCGCAATCGGCTTCGGCTCGATCGCCACCGTCGCCAATACGGTGTCGTTCGGCGGCAACGGTGTTTACCGCGAACTGGTCAACATCGCCGATCCCACGACCGCGCATTCCGCGGTGGATCTGGAATACCTCCAGGCGCACTACACCGGGCACTCCAAAACCAATTCATTGGCGGCCGAGATCGATCAACTCCAAGGCGAAGTGAACGCGCTGGATGTGTCGCTTGAGCCAAAACCAAACAACGCGGCGAATCCCGGATCATCAGCCCCCGGAACGGAGAGCGGCGGCGCCATCGCCAATGAACATCCAGGCATCCAAGCGGGCAGGTCGTCGTCCGTTTCGGGGCCTTCTTCCGGGCGCATCGACGGGCAAGTTCATCCGCTGGACTTCGCCGACGCCACGAGTTGTGGTGGCCAGGGCCAATATGCAAATGGGGGCTGGGCGACAAGTTGTGGCTCCTATTCAAGTGCAAGCAACGTAGGAGCTACCGCGCTGGGGAACTATGCACATGCGAGCGGAGGGGACAGCCTTGCCGCGGGTGAGAGCGCGTTTGCCACAGGGGATTACAGCACCGCGATTGGAAGACACTCGTCAGCATCGGGCACCGATAGTGTCGCGCTGGGCTCCTACGCGAATGCAAAAAGCAACAAGGCGACTGCGCTGGGGGCTGACGCCGCAGCGCAGTTGAATGGCGTCGCAGCAGGCGATGGTGCCTACGCCAAAGGTTTGAACGGATCCGCGTTCGGTTTCGATGCCTACTCCGGCGGCAACTTCAGCACGGCCATCGGTTCCTACGCTTCGGCCAAGGGCAATTCGAGCGTCGCGTTGGGCGTCGGTGCCTACAGCGGGAATCCTGGCAGCACCGCGCTCGGTTATCACGCCTCCGCCAAGAACAACTACAGCGCAGCTGTCGGAAGTGGGGCGCAAGCACTCGGCCGCTATTCCTCCGCACTCGGGGATTCGTCGGATGCAGTCGCGCAATCGGCTACGGCCCTGGGTTCGCACGCGGTGGCGCAACTCGGCGCCACCGCAGTGGGCCAAGCCTCCTCCGCCAGCGGCGACTACAGCATCGCACTGGGGTTTCACGGCTCCGCCACTGGCAACAAAGCCGTTTCCATCGGCTTGAATGCGACCAGTGCAGGTGTCCAAGCCTTCGCACTCGGCCCCTATTCACAAGCCACTGGAAGCAATTCCACCGCGCTTGGTGGCGCGATCAATCTCAACGGCAACGGCACCATCGATCCCGGTGAGTACACGCTCGCCAGCGGTGGTTTGTCGATGGCGCTGGGTTCCGCCGCGCAGGCCCCGCAGGACAATGCCACCGCCATCGGCGGCCTGGCCCAGGCCACTGGCGTTGGCGCCACTGCCATCGGCGGTGATGCCATGGCATCCGGCAGCAGCTCCGTCGCAATCGGCTTCGGCTCGATCACTACTGTCGCCAACACGGTGTCGTTCGGCGGCAACGGCGTCTACCGCGAGCTGGTCAACATCGCCGATCCCACGACCGCCCATTCCGCGGTGAACCTGGAATACCTGCAGGCGCATTACACGGGCCACACGGCATTCGCCAGCGCCATCGGCAGCCTCTCCAGCGAGTTCAATGCGTTGGCCACGGAAATGGATGCATTGCAGAAGCAATACGGCATGGCGAGCGGCACGGCGCCAGGGACGACACAAGCCGCGGCAACCGCGAGTCGGACCCCCGCGGCGCAACACGGCAATGCGCCAGGCAGTTCGACACCCGATGCGGCGGCGCCGCGCAGCGCCCGGTCAGGAGGGCCGATCGCGCGAGCCAGCGCACCGGGTGCCACCCAAGCCGCACGACGGGACCGCATGTCCGCGTCCGACACGGACAGCCAGACCCAGGAAGCGTTGGCGTCCGCGCAGACTTACGCGAGCACGCAAGGCGTGCAACAAAGCGCGGCCGCCGCAGCAATGCCGGCGGTGGACTACGTCACCACCGATCAATTCAACCAGTTCGAGCAGCAGGTGAACGCGCGCTTCTCCGAAGTGGACAAGCGGATCGACCAGATCGGGGCGGCGGGCGCCGCCTGGGCCGGCCTCGCCCAGAACACTTCGGGATCGGGCGCGAACAGTGTCGGTATTGGCGTCGGCTCGCAAGGCAGCCAGCAAGCCATCGCGGTCGGCTACAGACGCGCGCTGGGTGAGCACGCGAGCTTTTCGTTCGGTGGCGCGGCTTCCAGCGGAAAAGCCAGCGTGTCGGCAGGTGTGGGGTTCAACTGGTAATGGAGCAATCGTGTGTCCGGCGATCGCGTTGACCCGAATGGATGGCGAGGCGACAGCATGAAAATTTCAAGCGGCAAGCACCGCGGCAGAATGATTGCGATCACCGCAATGTTGTCGTTGCTCCCCTTGTACGGCTGCACGCAGCGGGACTCCCCGGCGACGACAGCCAGCATCGGAAGCCTTGCACAAGCTGTCGCCCAGGCAACACAGGCTCCGTCCGACCTGCCCAAGGTGCCGTTCGCACATCAGCCCTGCCAATCGTTGTCGCAGGACGAGCAGAAGCGGATCGAGATGCAGGCACAGGGCTATGCAACGCCCGTGCAGGGGAAGCCCGATCGTGCGCCGGGCAACCTGCCGTTCGACAACGTGTGCATCTATCACGACTTCAGTGTCGGCTACATGTCGCAAGGCGACTATCAAGTGAACCACGACGGCAATCGCAGTACCGAGCACGCCGATCCCCCCGACTTGCCGGACGCGTTCTATGGCAAACAGGATGGATTGTGGTTCGAGAAGAACGGCTACTACGTCAACATCGAAGGTCGCCACCGGCTGCAATTACCCGTTGCCAAGGCGATCGCTGCAAAGCTGTGATTCAACGTCCAACGCATTGGAGGCAGAGCATGATGCGCTCAACCCGCGGCAATCCCCACAACCACGCGCGGCTTCTGGTAACGGGCATCGTCACGTTCACCCTGGTCGCATGCAGCCATTCACCGGGTACAAACATCGCGTCTGCAGGTGGCACGTTGGCCATCACTGGCGGGGCTGCGGGATCGGAAGAGCCCAGGGTACCGTTCGGAAAGCAGCCATGCCGATCATTGACGCCGGACGAGATCAACAATCTGGGAATCACCAAGCCCGCGCCGGCCAAGCCCGAACCCGGCCGCGAGCCGGATGGTCTCGCTTTCGACAACACCTGCGATTTCGGTTACCAGACACTCGTGTACACCACCGAAAGCAATTACGAAGCCCAGAGAAACGAGCTCCGGAATCCGCGGCACAACGCGCCGGCGGATTTGCCGAATGCGTTCTACGACGTATTGGGCAACCTGTGGTTTGCAGAAAAAGGGTATTACGTGACGGTCCCCAACAATGCCGCGGATTCCGTCAAGGAAAAGATGGCGCGGATGGTCGCCGCGAAGTTGTGATCGAGGCGATGACCCTGCGGCTGCGCGAGCCACGGGTGCTTCATTCACCGACGGCGACGCGCTCGCAGCTGCCCTGCTCGGGATCGATGCGCAGGATCGCGTGATCGTTGCGGTCGGCCACCCACAACATGCCCGCTGCGAAGGACAGGCCTTGTGGTTCGTGCAATGGGTGGTCGAATTCCAGCGTCCTCAATTCGGCGCTGTACGGGTCGAGCACGCACAACCGGTCGTTGCAGGTGTCGGCCACGTACACACGGTTTTCCGCCGCCGCCAATCCGCCGGGAAAAGCCAGCCTGACCTTGCGGCCCGTGCCGTCTGCCCGCCCGGGCTCCCACGGCGATGATCCCGCCAGCGTGGTCAGCGCCAGATCCGCGAAACGCAAACGGCGGATCGCGTTGCCGCCGGAATCCGCCACCAGCAGTTGTCCCGGCATCAATGCCAGCGCGGCGGGCTGCGCCAGCGAAGCCTGTCCGCCGATGCCGTCACGCACGTCGCTGCGTCCGTCGCCGGCCAGCGTCGCCGCGCGCTCCGTCGCAAGGTCGACGCGCACGATCTGGTTTTGCCCCGTCGCCGCCACGTAGAGAACGTCGCCGTCGGCGGCGACCGCTTGCGGCGCGTTGATCGACACGCGCAATCCGGAACCCTGCGCTTCGACATCGCCGTAGGCGGGCCGGCCCGCGCCAAGCACCGTATCGACCTCGCCCGAGTCGAGCTGGATCCGTCGCACGCAATGGTTGCCGGTATCGGCGACATACAGGCACCCCAGGCTGAGCGCGAGCCCTTGCGGCAACTGGAATCCGCAGGCCGACGATTGACCGTCCCAATTCCCGGGCGTGCCGGAACCGAATTGCCGCAGCACGCGGCCGTCGTGGCTGCACTCGAGGACGCGATGATGTCCCGTGTCGCTGATGAACAGGCGCCAGTCGGTCGCCAGCACGTGGGCCGGGAATGCCAGAGGTCCCGTGGTTTCGCTGCGCACATTCTCCAGCAGGTCGGGCACCGGCCGCACGTGCGCGGGTGGCAAGCCTTCCTGCAGGCGCGTGATGGCTTCCTCGATTTCCGGCGCGCGGCCCTCGCCCACGAATCGCGCGGCGAGCTGGCCATCGGCATCAATCAACAGCGTCGTCGGCCACGCGGGAATCGAATACAGCATCCAAGCGAGCCACTCCGGATCGTTGGCAACCGGCGCGCGCAGCCGGATGCGCTGCAACGCCTTCAGCACCGCCGCGTCGGACTGCTGCGAGGCGTAACGCGGCGTGTGCACGCCCAGCAATACGAACTCGTCGGGATGCTTGCGTTCCAGTTGGCGCAGTTCGCCGAGCAGATTGATGCTGCTGGTGCTGGTCGCGTTCCAGAACACCATCATGACGACGCGTCCGCGCAAATCCGCCAGCCGCAAGCGTCCGTGGCGGTTCACCCACTGCAGGGCTTCCGGGATTTCCGGGAACATCTCGCGGCCATCGGCCTTGAAGGGCATGTCACCCGGCATCATGGCTCGTTCCCTTTTTCGGCCGGCTGCACGGCAAGGCGCAGCGTCAGCGCGTCCACGCCCCGACGGATCAACGCCAGCACTTCGCGGAAATCCTCGCGCGTGCCGGTGTACGGATCGGGCACGTCGCCTTCTTCGCCGGCGTGCGGATGCGCGAGTCCCGCGGCGACCAGGAAACGTTGGGGCGCCGGCGTGTCGTTCGGCACGCGACGGCGCAGTTCGGCCAGGGTCGCACGATCGACCGCCAACACCATCGCGAAGCGGCTGAAATCATCCTCGTGGAATTGCCGCGCACGATGCGGCGTCAGGTCGAAGCCTTCCGCTCGCGCGGCGGCCACCGCGCGCGGATCGGCACCCTGCCCCACGTGCCAGTTGCCGAGCCCGCGCGACGCCACCGGCACGCGCAGGCCGAGCTTCGCGAATTCCGCGCGCGCGACGTACTCCGCCGTCGGCGAACGGCAGATGTTGCCGAGGCACACGAACAACACGCCGGGTGGCGGCAGGCTCACGTCACGGCACTCCCGCGGCAAGCGTGCGTTCGGCGCGCGCCAGGTCTTCTTCGGTGTCCACGCCCGGAGGAAAAACCTGCGGCGTGATCCGCACCGTGATCGCGTGGCCGTGCTCGAGCGCGCGCAACTGCTCAAGCGATTCGGCACGTTCCAGCGGCGTCGCCGGCAGGCGCGCGAACGCCTTGAGGAAATCCGCGCGGTACGCGTAGATGCCGATGTGGCGCCACACCTCGATGTCATCCGGAACGCTCGTGCGGCTGTGTGCCAGCGCATCGCGCGCCCACGGCACCGGTGCGCGCGAGAAGTACAGCGCGCGGCCGCGCACATCGCGCACGACTTTCACGCAATTGGGATCGAACCACAGCTCGGCTGATTCGATCGGCGCCGCCAACGTGGCCATGTCGGCGCTGTCCTCGACGAGCGCGTCCGCCACCGCGGCAATGCCGGCCGCAGGCGCGAACGGTTCGTCGCCCTGCAGGTTCACGATTACCGTGTCGTCGGGCCAGCCGAGCGTGTCCGCGCATTCGGCGAGCCGATCGCTGCCGCTGGCGTGGTCGGCGCGGGTCAGGCACACCTCGATGTTTGAATCGGCGAGCGCCGCGACGATGCGCGCGTCGTCGGTCGCGACCACCACTTGCGCAGCGCCTGCGTCGCGCGCGCGACGCGCGACATGCACGATCAAGGGCTCGCCGCCCAGCAGGCGCAGCGGCTTGCCCGGCAAGCGGGTCGAACCGTAGCGCGCCGGGATCGCGACGATGAAATCCGCGGCGCCACTCACGCGGCCGCCTGTCCGGACCGCGGCGCCGGCTGCGGTTTGGGCCGGGGCCTTCGAACCAGTTCGCCACCGCAATTGGGGCAGGCGTGTTGCATCGCACTCGAGCAATCGGCGCAGAAGGTGCACTCGTACACGCAGATGTACGCTTCGCCGTCCGCCGTCAATGCCGCGTGGCAGCGCTCGCATTCACCGCGCATCTGAAGTGCCATTGCGCCTCCTCGTGTCGTCGGGTTCCATGGCCGTGTCGCGTTCGAGCGTAACCCGAAAACATGCCGGACCGAGCGCTTCGGTCGCGCCGGTCCGCCAGGTGGCAACCGAAGGCCGCGAACCCCAATCGGAGGCGAGCGCCGGCAATACGACTTCGGCGGCCACGATGTGGCGGGCAAGCCGATGGGTCACCAGCAACGACAACTGGTCGACGTCCTGCGCATCGAGCAATTC
>DATNAW010000059.1:0-8200 GCA_035572335.1 Rhodanobacteraceae bacterium | reverse complement strand
GACCCATGCGGCGATGGCGGCGCTGGACCTGCATCGCGGCCGCGCGCCGCACGAACTGGCGGCCGACATGCGCCGCGCGTTCTCCGGCATCGTCGCGGGCAACGTCAAGGAAGAGGGCATGCGGCAGATCGAACAGGACGGCCCCTATCAAATCCACGGCGATCCGGAATTCATGCGCGCACTCGACATGCTGCTGCAGAGCTTCGTGGCGCAGCAGCGCATGAAACTTCCCGGCAGCAAATACGTGCCGTGCTACAGAATCGTCGAGGCCGGGCAAGCCTGATTGGCGCTGGGTCGCGCGTGCCTTGCGCGCGATCGGCATCCCGGCATCCGCTATGCTGCGCACGATGTCTGCCATCCGTCCGCTCCCTCCGGAACTCGTCAACCAGATCGCAGCGGGCGAGGTCATCGAACGTCCCGCGTCGGTGGTGAAGGAATTGGCCGAGAACAGCCTCGACGCGGGCGCGCATCGCATCGACATCGAAGTCGAGCAAGGCGGCATGCGCCTGATCCGCGTGCGCGACGACGGTGCGGGGATTCCGGCCGACGAATTGCTGCTGGCGCTGGCGCCGCACGCGACCAGCAAGATCGCGAGCTTCGATGACCTGACACACGTCGCCAGCATGGGTTTCCGTGGCGAGGCATTGGCATCGATTGCCTCGGTCTCGCGGCTGTCCATCACGTCGCGGCGCGCGGGCGACGATCATGCGACACGCATCGAAGCGCAAGGAGCCGCGTTGCCGCAACCCGCGGCGCATCCGGTCGGCACCACCATCGAGGTGCGCGACCTGTTCCATGCGGTCCCGGCGCGGCGCAAGTTCCTGCGTGCCGAGCGCACCGAGTTCGGGCATATCGACGAGTTGGTGCGTTCGCTGGCGCTGGCGCGTCCCGATGTCGAGTTCCGGCTGATCCACGACCGCCGGCCGGTGCGCATGTTGAAACCCGCGGCGGATGAGTCCGCGCAATTGCAACGCGCAGGCGAAGTGCTCGGCGAAACCTTCGCGCAAAACTGCCTGCGCATCGAACATGCGGCGGCGGGCTTGCGGCTGTCGGGCTGGATCGGCTTGCCGACCGCTTCGCGCGCGCAGGCCGACCAGCAGTATTTCCACGTCAACGGACGCCTGGTGCGCGACAAGAGCGTCGCGCACGCGGTGCGGCAGGCGTACGAAGACGTGCTGTATCACGGGCGCCATCCGGCCTTCGTGTTGTTCCTCGAACTCGATCCCGCCGCGGTGGATGTCAACGTGCATCCGGCCAAGCGCGAAGTGCGGTTCCGCGACGCGCGCCTGATCCACGATTTCATGTTCCATGCCCTGCACGATGCGGTGGCCGGCACGCGCGCGGGCGAATCGCACGGTATTGCGGCGGATGCCATGCCCGCATCCGCGGCGGGCGCCGTACGCAGTGGCTGGGCGTCGCCGCGCCAATTCGGTCTCGGTGTGCGCGAAGCGCCGGCCGATCCTTACGCGACGTTGCTGGATGAGCGTGCGTCGGCGGCCGCCGTCGTTCCGTTGCCGAATGTCGAGCCGGGCGAAGCGCCGCCGCTGGGTTACGCACTGGCGCAGCTGGCGGGCATCTACGTCCTCGCCGAAAACGCTCAGGGACTGGTGCTGGTCGACATGCACGCCGCGCACGAGCGCGTCACCTACGAAAAATTGAAAGCCGCGCGCGATGCCCGCGAGGTGCGCGCGCAGCACCTGCTGGTGCCCGAAGCGATCGCGGTCAGCGAGCGTGAAGCCGCGGCGGCCGAGGAGTACGCGGATACGCTGGCAGGTTATGGGCTGGAGCTCGACCCCTCGGGTCCGCGCCAGGTGACGGTGCGCCGCATTCCCGCGATGCTGGATGGCGCCGACGCGGCGCAGCTCGCACGTGACGTGCTGGGCGAACTCGCCGAGCACGGCAATTCGCGCAAGCTGGAAGAATTGCAGAACCAATTGCTGTCGACGATGGCCTGCCACGGTTCGGTGCGCGCGCACCGCCGCCTGACCATTCCCGAAATGAACGCGCTGTTGCGCGAAATGGAAGCGACCGAGCGCTCCGGCCAGTGCAATCACGGCCGGCCGACGTGGACGCAGCTTTCGATTCCGGAACTGGACAAGTTGTTCCTGCGTGGAAGATAGCGATGGACATCGACAACACCTACGCGCGGGAAATCGAACGCTGGCAGAAGGCACGCATCACGCGCCTGACCGCGCCGGACGGCTGGCTGAGCCTGGTCGGTCTCGACTGGCTGCAGCCGGGACAGAACCGCCTCGGCAGCGCGGCGGACAATGACATCGTGCTGGCCAAGGCGCCGGCGCATCTCGGCACGATCACATGGGCGGAAGACGGCACGCTTTCGGTTTCGCTCGACGACGATTCGGGCGCAACCATCGATGGCGAGAAGAAAACGGACGCTGTGCTGCTGGACGACAGTCATGCCACGCCGACCACCATTGCCTTTGGCAGCGTCAATTTCATCGCCATCGACCGCAGCGGCCGCAAAGGTTTGCGCGTCCGTGACGGCGAAGCGGAGACGCGCGCGCACTTTGCCGGCATCGAACGTTTTCCCGTCGATCCCGGGTGGCGGGTCATCGCGGATTGGAAGCCGCTGGACCCGCCGTTCCAGTTGGCGACCGGCACCGTGATCGGCACCATCGAAAACTATCCCGCGCCGGGCAAGGCCGTGTTCGAACGGGAAGGCCAAAGGTTCGAGCTGTACCCCGTCATCGAGGTACCCGGCGACACACAGCTGTTCCTGATCTTCGCGGATGCCACCTCCGGCAAGGAGACTTACGGCGCGGCCCGGTTCCTGTACGCTGACATGCCACGCGACGGCAAGGTCGTGCTGGATTTCAACAAGGCCTACAACCCGCCGTGCGCGTTCACGCCTTATGCGACGTGTCCGCTGGCTCCGCCGGAAAACCGGCTGGCCTTGCGGGTGGCGGCGGGGGAGCTCAAGTACCGCAAAAGCCCTTGAAAATCAGGGAACCTTTGCGACCGGGGACGTTCAAAGTTGGCGATGCTTGCGGCGCGACGAAACGCCTTGGCATTCTTTGCAACAAGCGGGATTCGGAACCGACATGAGCAGGATCGTGATCGTGCTGGTGCTTGCGGCGGGCGCGTTGTTGCCGGCCGGCGTGCTGCGGGCGCAACCCCCGAAAACCTCGGCCGCGCCCGTCGCGGATCGGGCCGAGCTTTCCTACGCGCTCGGCTACGCGGCCGGTCGCGACCTGCAGCAGCGCCAGCCCGGCGTCGACCTCGGAGCCGTCATGCGCGGCGTGCAGGACGGTTACTCGCGCAAGAAACCCGAATATCCGCCGCAAACCATGCAGCGCGTGCTGCAGGCGATGGAAGCCCGGATGGTCGCCGACGCGCGCGCGGCCTACCAGAAACTCGCCACCGCCAACCTGCAGAAGGCGCGCGCGTTCTTCGCCGAGAACGGCAAGAAGCAGGGCGTGGTCACGCTGCCATCCGGCGTGCAGTACAAGGTGCTCGATGGTGGCAATGGCGACAAGAGCCCCACCGTCGACAGCGAGGTCACGTTGCAATTCCGCGGCCAGTTCCTCGATGGCACCGTGTTCGCCGACACCGCCGACACCGGCAAGCCCGCGGTGTATCCGGTCAAGTTCATGATCCCCGGCTGGCGCCAGATCATCACCCGCATGCACGTGGGTGATCACTGGCAGGTATTCGTGCCGCCCGACCAGGCCTACGGCATCCGCGGCGACCTGCCGCGCATCGGCCCCAACGAAGCGCTGGTGTTCGACATCCGCCTGCTCGACGTGCGGCCTTAGTCCGCCCGAGCGACGCGCATCGATTCACGCGCGTTGCGTTACGCTTGGCGGATGCGGATCGAACCCGCCCGTCTCGACGAAACACCCGTGAGCCCGTGCATTGGCGTGTGCCGCATGGATGCCGACGGCTTGTGCATCGGTTGCCGCCGCACGCTGGCGGAAATCGCGCGCTGGGGCACGATGAGCAATGACGACCGCAGGCGCTGGATGCGCGAACAGCAACCTTTGCGTCCGCCGCCGCGGCCATGACCCACGGGTTCGACGCCATCACGCGCGCGTTGCATCCCATCGAGTCGCCGCCCGCACCGCCTGCATGGAACCACGATCACCTGCTCGACCTGATCGGCGAAGGACCGCGCGCGGATGCCGCGGTGCTGATGGCGATCCGCGACGTGCCGGAACCGCGCATGGTTTTCACGCTGCGCCGCGAGGATCTTGCACACCACGCGGGGCAGGTGAGTTTTCCCGGTGGCCGCACCGACCACGGCGACTCGGGCGCGATCGAAACCGCATTGCGCGAAAGCCGCGAGGAAATCGCGCTGGACCCGAACGCCGTCGAGCCACTGGGCTTCATCGATTGCCTCGAAACGGTCAGCGGTTTCTGCGTGACACCGGTGGTCGCGCGCCTGGCAGGCGACGCCGTACTGGTGCCGCAGCCGGACGAAGTGGCGAAGCTGTTCGAAGTGCCGCTCGACTTCCTGCTGGACCCCGCCAACCTGCGCCAGTTCGATTTCCGCGCGCGCGGCGAGTCGCGCAAGGTGTATGAATACGTCGGTGTCGAGCCGCGCATCTGGGGCGCGACGGCGGCGATGCTGGTCAACCTGATGCAACGAATGGGTGTCATGAAATGAAAGCGCTCGATGTATTGATGGATGCCGGGACGCTGGCGGCGCTGACGCCGGAATCCGTGCTGATCGTCGATTGCCGGTTTGCACTCGCCGATCCCGCGAAGGGCGAGCGCGATTATCTTGAAGCGCACATTCCGGGCGCGGTGTACGCCAGCCTCGACCACGATCTTTCCGACCTCTCGAAAAAGGATCTGGGCCGGCATCCCCTGCCGGACGTGGCCGCGTTCGCGCGCACGTTGTCGCGCTGGGGCTGGCGCAAGGGGCAGTGGATCGTGGCGTACGACGACGCCGGTGGCGCGCTCGCCGCGGCGCGGTTGTGGTGGATGCTGCGGCTTGCCCACATCGACGCGTGCGTGCTGGATGGAGGCTGGCAGGCGTGGCTTGCGGCGTCGCGGCCTGTCGAGCACGGTGCGGCGGCGCCGCGCGAGATGACCACGGTCGACTTGCCTGCCGATCCCTCGGCGGTGGTTTATTTCGAGGAACTGGAAGCCCTGCGCGGCAAACCGTCGACGCTGTTGCTGGATGCGCGTGCCGCGCCGCGCTTCCGCGGCGAATCCGAACCCATCGATCGCGCTGCCGGCCATGTGCCCGGCGCACGCAACCGCCCGTTCTCGCAGAACCTGGCTGGCGACGGTCGCTTCAAGCCTGCGGAAAATTTGCGCGTGGAATTCGAAACCCTGCTGGGTGACCGCTCGCCGCGCGACGTGGTGCACATGTGCGGTTCCGGCGTGACGGCTTGCCACAACCTGCTGGCGATGGAGGCGGCCGGCCTGCGCGGCTCGCGCGTGTTCGCGCCGTCGTGGAGCGGTTGGGTGGGTGATCCGGCGCGACCGGTTGCGACCGGCAACTAGAACTTCACGCCGCCCAGCAACATCGTTTCACCCAGGTTCTTGCCGCCGCCCAGCAGATGCGCGTTGGAAATGTGGCGCAGCATCACGATGAAGTGGCCGTCCTGCCAGCCGGCGCTGGTCATGAATTCGAAGCGGCTGGAAAGCGCGTCAGTGCGGGTGCTGGTCGCCGCCAGCTGTTCGCTGACGAACCAGTGATGGTTGGCCGCGAGGACGCGCACGCCGCCGCCGGCCACGAACACTTCGTGATCCAGATCGTCCTTGCGCGTATTGCGTGAATCGATCCAGCCGACAGTGCCGATCGGTTCGAGGTGGATGCGGTTGTCCTCGGGGTGTTCACCGAACACGCTGGCGAACACGGAGGCGGTGGTGCGTTCGGACGAGGTGACGCTCGGGCCCGCGGTGAGGTCGAACCCCGTCGCATGGCTGGCCAGCGGGAATGCAAGCAACGCCAGCAGACTGAATTTGTGCAGGGATGACATGATCGACCTCGCCCGTCCAGGGCATCAGTTGGAATGGAGGCCGTAAGTTGGGCCGCCATGCGGGCAGTTCAACCGTTCCGTGTGGTCCTGTTGGTTGCCCGGTCGAACATTGCCTGAAATATAATTGCCTTGACAATTAAAGCCAAAACAGTATCATCCTCGGCATGAATCGTGCTGAAACCTCCTCCGACCGGTCCTTCCAGCTTTGCCGTCTGATCGGGCGGCTGCGCGCGGAATTCGTCACCGAGGTGGAGGAGGAGATGGCGCGGCAGGGTGTTGACCTGAACTTCACGCAATTCGTGGCACTCAAGCTGCTCGGTCACGAGGAATCGCTGACACCCGTCGAACTTGCGCGCGCGCTTCACTACAACCCCGGTGCGCTGACACGTTTGCTGGACAAACTGGAACAACGGGGCTATCTCAAGCGGCTTCCCGATCCGGTCGATCGCCGTGCGTTGCGGCTGGAGCTGACCACGCAAGGCAAGCACCTGCGCAAGCGCTTGATCGGTTACTGCGATGCAGTCGCGGAGCAGACTTTTGCATGTGCGACGTTGCGCGAGCGTGAAACCTTGCACGGCGTGCTGACGCGCGTGCTGGAAGACATCCGCGGCAAGCGGGAACGGCACGACTCGGATTGAATCCGTTTTTCCCCGTCCCCATACTTCGACTCTTTTACCGGCCTTTTGCCATGACTCCTCCGGTTCACGGATACCGTTCAGGTCTTGTTGCCGCGTTGGCGGCGATTGCGTTGGCCGGTTGCGCCAGTACCGGGGGCCTGCGTTCCACCGCGACGCCCACGCAGGCGGACAGCCTGCATGCGGAAAAAAGCCTTGCCGGCGTGACGGTGGACGCCGCCGCGTGGCCGCACCAGGATTGGTGGAAGGCGATCGGCGACGCGCAACTCGACAAGGTGGTGGATGAAGCGCTCGCCGACAATCCCGACATGTCGCTGGTTGACGCGCGCGTGCGCGCGGCGCTGGCTGCGGCCGGCACCGCCGACGCTGCGCGCAAGCCGACGTTGAATGGCGGCGCCAGTGTCGCGGGTGCGCGCGTGCCGCCGATCCTGCCGCCACTGGCGTCCGGTCATTTCGGCGTGATCCGGTTCGGTTACCTCAGTTTCAAGTGGGACATCGACCTGTGGGGCGGCAAGCGCGCCTCGTGGCAGGCTGCGGTCGGCAATGCACGCGCGGCGCAGGTCGATGCGCAAGCCGCGCGCCTGAAGCTTTCGGCCGACGTGGTGCAGGCGTACTTCGGGCTCGCCGGTGCCTACGCGCAACGCGATCTGGCGAAGGACGAATTGCAGCGCGCTGAGGATTTCCTGAACCTGACCAACAAACGCGTCGCCAACGGCATCGACAGCAAGTTCTCGCTGGCGCGCATCGAGGGCGAAGCCGCCAGTGATCGCGCGCACCTCGAAGCCGCCGACAACGCGGTGCACACGAGCGGCCTGGTGCTTGCGGCGTTGCTGGGCAAGGGGCCCGATCGCGCATTGTCGATCGAGCGCCCCGCGCTGCCCACAATTCCCACGCTGGCGCTGCCGAGCGATTTGCCCGCCGACCTGCTGGGCCGGCGTCCGGACGTGGTGGCCGCGCGCTGGCGCGTCGAAGCCGCGGGCCACGACATCAAGGCGGCCAAGGCGAAGTTCCTGCCGAACATCAGCATCAGTTCGCTCGCGGGCCTGATCGCGCCGTCCACGCTGAATCTTTTTTCGCTGACCAACCGCTTCTACACCATCCAGCCTGCGTTGAGCCTGCCGATTTTCGAGGGTGGCGCACTGCGTGCCAACCTTGCCGGCAAGGACGCCGCGCGTGACATCGCGGTCGCGCAGTACAACCAGACGCTGGTGCACGCGATCAACCAGGTCGCGGAGCAGGTCGACGACGTGCGTTCGCTGGATGCGCAAGTGGCCGACGCCGAAACCGCGCGCAGCAGCGCCGCGGATGCGTACAAGCTCGCGATGCAGCGCTACCGCGCCGGCGTCGGCAACTTCCTGGAAGCGCTGAGCGTGCGCCAGGAACTGATCGCCGCCGAACAGCAGCTTGCCTCCGTGCAGACCCAGCGCAGCAATGCGTGGGCTTCATTGAATGAAGCGCTGGGCGGCGGTTTCGAGCCCGCCAAGGATGCGCCCGCGCTCGCCACCATGACTTCAACCCCGCCATCCGCGGACAAGGCCAGACAATGACTTCGCCCATCAACCCCAATCCCGTTACCGACGACGAACGCGCCGACCAGCTCAAGGCCAAGCG
>DATNAW010000058.1:0-10775 GCA_035572335.1 Rhodanobacteraceae bacterium | reverse complement strand
TCCACGCTGGCCTTGCCGTGGGCGGGTTGGCTGTACGTGCGCCAGATGGAGCACCTGCTGCGCAACAGCCAGGAGCAGGCGCTGCTGGCGATCGCGTTCGCGCTCGATCGCGGACTGGTGGCGGTGGGCGCGCAACTGCCGCACGCCGACGAGGGCTGGTACGTGCAGGACGCCACCCAACCCATCGTGATCGACGGCGATGATTCCGACTGGAGAGCCTTTGCACGGTGGGAGCAGCATCCGTGGCCCGGCATCGACGTCCAGTTCGCGGCGGATTCGGCATGGCTGTACATGCGCATCAACGTGGCGGACGCCACGCACACCCGCGTCGGTGCGTTCGATCCGACGGCGGTCGAATCGGACCACGTGGTGCTGCAGCTGACCCGCGGCACCCGCCAACGCAGCTATCTGCTCGCCAGCGCGAGTTCTGGCGCATTCCTGGCGCATCCGCTGGGCCTGCGCGAACACGGCCTGCCCGACGAGATCAGCGGGCAATGGCAGGATTCCGGCAAGGGCTACCGCATCGAATTGCGGATTCCGCGCGCGCAGGCACCGGATCAGTTGGGCATCGGCGTGTTCGATGCCGATGCGCCCACCCGCTTCAACGGCGGCAAGCCGGACCTGCGTCCGCTGCTCAACTTGTCGCCGGCGCTTTCGAACGATCTCACGCAACTCGCGCCCAGTGGTGTGCGCGTGCGTCTGTTGAGCGGGGATGGCTGGGTGATCGGCGAAGGCGGCAGCATGCTGGACGTGCATGAGCCGCGGCCCAGCCGGTTCCCGTGGTTGCAGCAGGTGCTGTCGGACCTGCTGGTGGTGCCTTCGCTCGATCAGCGCCAGCGGTTGCCGCGCAACATCCCGCGCCTTTCGGAGCCGGACGTGCAGCAGGCGCTGGACGGACAGGCCACCGCGAACTGGCGCGGTGGCGATACCACCGGCAGCGTGGTGCTGACGGTGGCGGTGCCGCTGGACGTGCGCGGCCAGAATCGCGGCGCGCTGGTGCTGGAACAATCGAGCCAGGCCTTGCCGCTGCTCACCAACCGCGCGCTGCTGGGACTGATGCTGGCCAGCATCGCGGTGTTGCTGATCGCGGGCGCGGTGCTGTTCGCGTTCGCGACGTGGCTGTCGCTGCGCATCGGGCGCCTGCGCGACGCGGCCGAGCAGGCGCAGCACCACGAAGGGCTGGAATTGGCGAAGTTGCCTCTGGTCGATGATCGTGACGAATTGGGCGACCTCGCGCGCAGCCTGTCGCGCCTGCTGGAATCGATCGGCATCTACACCGAATACTTGCGCAAACTCGCATCCAACCTGTCTCACGAACTCAATACGCCGTTGGCCATCGTGCGCTCGTCGCTGGAAAACCTGGAGCACGCGGAGTTGCCGCGCGAAGCGATGTCCTATCTTGCGCGCGCCCGCGACGGCACCGCGCGCATCGGCACCATCGTGCGTGCGATGAGCGAGGCCAGCCGGATGGAGCGCGCGATGGCGTCGGCAGATGGCGAAGACATGGATCTCGCGCAGGTGGTGCGCGGTTGTGCCGATGCGTACAAGCCGCTGGCTGCGCCGCGTGAACTCAGGTGTGACATTCCCGACCGCCGCGTACCGCTGTACGGCGCGCCGGAGCTGATCGCGCAGGCGCTGGACAAGTTGTTCGACAACGCCCTGTCGTTCACGGCGCCGGACGGCTGGATCCGCATCGGGCTGGAACCAGGCGACGACGGCGAATCGCGCATCGTGGTGGCCAACAACGGTTCGCACCTGCCCGATTCCATGCAGGGGCAGTTGTTCGATTCGCTGGTCAGCGTACGCGGCGCGGGTGCCAAGGCGGGCGCGCCGCACCTCGGGCTTGGCCTTTACGTGGTGAGGCTGGTCGCGGAACTGCATCAGGGGCGCGCTTCCGGCCGCAACGACCAGGACGGCGTAGTGTTCGAGATGAGCCTGCGCGGAATGCGGCATCCCGAGAGCGAATAGACGGCCAAACGTGCGGGTCTGGTATCTTGGCGCGCTTGTTTGTGCGATCGTCCCTGATCGCTGTGGCAGCGGCCACGAGGCTGGTGGAACGCTTTCGCCATCTTGCAGACCACTACGGCCTCAAAGCCGCCGTCCATGGCCAAGGGCTCCGCGGCCTGACTTTTCAACAAAAGCTGCTCCGCAGAAGCGCGTTCCAGGAAAGCAACGTGATCAACCAAGCCGAATTCGAAGCACTGGCCCGCAAGGGCCACAACCGCATTCCACTGGTGCGCGAGGTGCTGTCTGACCTCGACACCCCCCTGTCCGTATACCTGAAACTCGCGGATGGTCCGTACACGTTCCTGCTGGAATCGGTGGAAGGAGGCGCGAACTGGGGACGTTACTCGATCATCGGGTTGCCCGCGCGACGCGCCTTCAGTTTCCGCGCGCACACGCTTTCGGTGATCGAGGATGGCGCGGAGGTCGAGACGCGCGAGGTCGCCGATCCGCTCGCTGAGGTCGAACGCCTGCGCGCGCAATACCGCGTGCCGCATCTGCCGGACCTGCCAGCCTTCACGGGCGGGCTGGTCGGTTACTTCGGCTTCGAAACCGTCGGCTACGCCGAGCTGCGCCTTGCGGACTGGGATCGCGCCGACGAACTCGGCACGCCCGACATCCTTTTGGTGCTGGCCGAAGAAATCGCAGTTTTCGACAATCTGAAGGGACGTCTGTACCTGATCGTGCACGCCGATCCTTCGCGCCCGCACGCCTACGCACGCGCGCAGCGCCGGCTCGACGCGCTGGCGCACCACCTCCGCCAGGGCGGTGCGGCTTACCCGCAGCCCACACGCGGCGCGGTGCTGGACGAGCGCGATTTCAAATCGTCGTTCACGAAGGAAGCTTTCGAGGCGATGGTGGAGCGCTGCAAGGAATACATCCGCGCCGGCGACGTCTTCCAGGTGGTCCCTTCGCAACGCCTCAGCATCGGCTTCAATGCAAGGCCGGTGGATGTGTACCGCGCGTTGCGCGCCTTGAACCCTTCGCCCTACATGTATTACTTCGACCTGGGCGAAACGCAGATCGTCGGCTCGTCGCCCGAAATCCTCGCGCGCCTGAAGGACGGCAAGGTGATCGTGCGGCCGCTGGCGGGCACCCGCAAACGCGGCGCGACGCCGGAAGAAGACGCGGCGCTTGAAAAGGAACTGCTCGCCGATCCCAAGGAACGCGCCGAACACCTGATGCTGATCGATCTCGGCCGCAACGACATCGGCCGCATCAGCGAAACCGGCAGCGTGGAAGTCAGCGACTCGTTCGCGATCGAACGCTACTCGCACGTGATGCACATCGTGTCGCAGGTCCAAGGCAAGGTGCGGCCAAACACCAGTTACATGGATGTGCTGCGCGCGACGTTCCCGGCCGGCACGCTCTCCGGCGCCCCCAAGATCCGCGCCATCGAAATCATCCAGGAACTGGAACCGTTCAAGCGCAACATCTACTCCGGCGCGATCGGCTGGATCGGCTGGTGGGGCGACGCCGATACCGCCATCGCCATCCGCACCGCGGTGATCCAGGACGGCCGCCTGCACGTGCAGGCCGGCGCCGGCATCGTGCACGACTCCGATCCGGCCGCCGAGTGGGAAGAAACCATGAGCAAGGGCCGCGCGCTGTTCCGCGCGGTGGCGCAGGCGGTCAGGGGACTCTGACGACGTTGGCCACGTTCGATGTATGAGTGAACGTGCCCGCGAGAAATGCGTCGCGCTGCTTGGCGGGTTCATTGCCGACTTTGCGCACCCCGGCGTAGAAGCGTGTCCAGTCGCCGCCGCATTGCTTGAACAGCTCAGCGAACGCCGGCACGCCGCGGTCGTACAGACCGAACGGCAGCAGCTTGGCGTTGTTGGGCGGCGTATCGAACCACCGATCGTATCTCGTGTTGCCGTGCCATTCCGTGTCGCGGAGGTGTTCGTAGTCGCGCCGCATCTCCGCAAATGTCCGGGCCTTGCGATTGCGTTTCGCCGCGTCGGAAAGAGGGCTGCCATACAGCGCCTTCAGTTTGTCGCGCGTCGCCAAGACCAGTTGGGTGAACTGCTTCCGACGCTGCACTCCGGCGGCATCGGGCGGCGGTAGATGGTTTTCCTTGTGCCATTCGCGCAGGCCTTCGCGCTGCACGAAGGTCGCGAAGGATTCGTTGAACGTGGTGTCGTCCTTGACGTAGAACTGCTGGTGCGCGAGTTCGTGGAAGATGGTGCCGATCATCTCGTCATCGCTCCAGCGATCCATGGTGCTGAGCAATGGATCGGCGAAGTGGCCCAGCGTCGAATAAGCCGGCACGCCGCCGATCCAGACGTCGTCGCCTTGCTGTTTCAGCGTGGCCGCCAACGCCTCGGCGCGGTCGTGGTGATAGAAACCCTGGTACGCGACGCAGCCCGCGAACAGGAAGCAATGTTCGACCGGTTGCAGCGACAGTGCCGGCGTCGCGAACACGTTCCACATCACGAACGGGCGGTGGATGTCGGCGTAAGTGGTATAGCTCTTGTTGCGCGGCAATTTCAGCGTGTCGGACGCGAACGCGCGGGCGCGCAGCGCCAGCGCCAGGCGCGCCCTCAATGCCGGATCGGCATGAGGGTCTGCGATCAGCTGCTTGATCGGCACGCGCGCGCGCAATACGGCCATTTCGCCCGCGGCCAGGTGCGCGTAGTAACCGATCGTCGAGCAGCCCGTGAGCGCGCCGCCGATGCCGGCCAGTGCCAGCGCGCGGGCGATCTTCTTGTATCGGCGGCGCCGGGCGTTCACACTTGCGTCCTCTCCGGGTATCGCGGTTTCAGGGACGGCCATGCTGCTGCTGATCGACAACTATGACAGCTTCACGTTCAACCTCGCACAGTATCTGGGCGAGCTTGGGCAGGACGTGAAGGTGCTGCGCAACGACGCGGTGGACGTCGCCGGGATCCGCACGTTGGCGCCGGAACGCATCGTGATTTCGCCGGGGCCGGGCACACCCGACCAGGCGGGCATCACGCTGGATTTGATCCGTGAGCTTGCGGGAGCCATTTCGATCCTTGGCGTTTGCCTCGGCCATCAGGCGATCGGGCAGGCGTTCGGCGGCAAGGTGATCCGCGCCAAGGAAATCATGCACGGCAAGACATCGCCGATTCGCCATCGCAACGCCGGAGTGTTCGCGGGGTTGCCCGAGCTGTTCGAGGCGACGCGCTACCACTCGTTGGTGGTCGAGCGCGCGAGCCTGCCGGAGTGCCTTGAAATCACCGCGTGGACCGAGCACGCGGATGGTTCGTTCGACGAGATCATGGGGCTGCGCCACAAGGCGCTGACCGTCGAAGGCGTGCAGTTCCATCCCGAATCGATCCTGACCCGCCACGGCCACGATCTGCTGCGCAATTTCATCAGCGCGCCGCTGTCCAGGGCGGCATGAACATGGGCATCACGCCGCACGAAGCGCTGCAGCGCACGATCGAGCATCGCGAGATCTTCCACGACGAGATGATCGACCTGATGCGCCAGATCATGCGCGGCGAAGTATCGCCTGCGATGACGGCGGCGATCCTGACGGGCTTGCGGGTGAAGAAGGAAACCGTCGGCGAGATCGCGGGTGCGGCGACCGTGATGCGCGAGCTGGCCGAACACGTCACGGTGCCGGCGCATCCGCACATGCTGGACATCGTCGGCACCGGTGGCGACGGCGCACACAGCTTCAACATTTCCACCGCATCGATGTTCGTCGCGGCGGCCGCCGGCGCACGCCTTGCCAAGCACGGCAATCGCGGTGTCTCATCGTCCTCGGGCAGCGCCGACGTGCTGGAGGCGCTGGGCGCGAAGATCGATCTCGGTCCCGGACAGGTCGCGCGCTGCATCGAGGAAACCGGCATCGGCTTCATGTTCGCGCCGCGCTTCCATCCGGCGATGAAGGCGGTGGCGCCGGTGCGCCGCGAAATGGGCGTGCGCACGCTGTTCAACATCCTGGGGCCGCTGACCAACCCCGCGAACGCGCCGAATATCCTGATGGGCGTGTTCCATCCGGATCTGGTCGGCATCCAGGTGCGCGTGCTGCAGCGCCTCGGCGTCGAGCGCGCGCTGGTGGTGCACGGCAAGGATGGGCTGGATGAAATTTCGCTGGGCGGCGCCACACTGGTCGGTGAATTGCGCGATGGCAAGGTGCGCGAATACGAAATCGAACCGGAACAGTTCGGGATCGCGATGGCCTCCAGCCGCAATTTGCGCGTCGCCGGTGCCGGGGAATCCAAGGCCATGCTGTTGCACGTCCTGGACGGACTCGGCGGCGTGGCGCACAACATCGTGCTGCTGAATGCCGGCGCGGCGCTGTATGCAGCCGGGATCGCGGCGTCGATCGCCGAGGGCATCGACCGTGCCGATGGTGCGATCCGCGACGGTTCGGCGCGCGCCAGGCTGGATCAGTTCATTGCGGCCACACAAGCGCTGGCCGCGCAACCGGCATGAGCGATGTCCTGAAAACGATCCTTGCGCGCAAGCGCGAGGAGGTCGCTGAACGCAAGACGCACGTGCCGCTCGCGGAGTTGCGCGAGCGCATTGCCGACGCGCGGCCGGCGCGCGGATTCGCCGCGGCGTTGCGCAAGCGTGTGCAGGCGCGGCAGGCGGCGGTGATCGCCGAAATCAAGAAGGCGAGCCCCTCCAAGGGGCTGATCCGTGCGGACTTCGATCCCGCCACGATCGCGCGCAGCTACGAACGCGGCGGCGCCGCGTGCCTGTCGGTGCTCACCGATGTGGACTTCTTCCAGGGCAGCGATGCGTACCTGCGCGAAGCGCGCGACGCATGTTCGCTGCCGGTGCTGCGCAAGGATTTCACCGTCGACGTGTACCAGGTGCACGAGGCGCGCGCGATCGGCGCCGACGCGATCCTGCTGATCGCCGCGGCACTGGATAACGCCGTGCTCGTGAACCTGCACGCCTTGGCCATCGAGTCCCAGCTGGATGTGCTGGTCGAGGTCCACAATCCGGTCGACCTGCAACGTGCGTTGATGCTGACGAACCCCCCGCGGACGCTGATCGGCATCAACAATCGCGATCTGCGTACTTTCGAGACCACGCTCGAAACCACGCTGTCATTGAGGGGCGCCGTGCCGGGTGATCGGCTGCTGGTCACCGAAAGTGGCATCGCAACGCGGGAGGATGTCGCGCGCATGCGTGCGGCCGGCGTGGATGCGTTCCTCGTCGGTGAAACCTTCATGCGCGCAACCGATCCGGGTGCGGAATTGGCACGGCTGTTTGCCGGAGCATGACGATGGAGCAGGGGGCGCAGGACGCAGCGCGGCGAATCGTGCTGTTCGACTTCGATGGCGTGTTGGTGCGTGGCGACACCTTCGCGATGTTCATGCGCGACCACTACGCGCGGGCACGCTGGCGCAAGGGCCTGGTCCTGCTGCTCAGCCCGTGGTTCCTGCTGGTGTTGCCGTTTTCGCGCCGTTGCGTGCTGCGCTCGATCGTGCACCTCGGCTTGCTGGGGGTCGGCGAGGCGCGCTATCGGAAGCTCGCGCAAGCATTCGCAATGGCGCTGGTCCGCCAGCCCGGGCACTTCTGCCGGGAGGGGCTCGCCGTGTTGCGCCGGCACCAAGCCGCCGGCGACCGCATCGTGATCGTCACGGGCTGCGAGGAGTCGTTGGCGCGCAGCGTGTTGGCCGAACTGGGCGTGACCAATGTCGAGGTGCTGGCCTCACGATTGCGCGCCGGCAGCCTGGGCATGCGTTCCGAGTGGCACAACATCGGGCGTCGCAAGGTGGAATTGCTGGCGCAGCACGGAATCGAAGCGTGTCACGTGGCCTACAGTGATTCGAACCAGGACCTGCCGATGCTCGCGCTGGCTGCGGAAGCCGTGTTGGTCAATGCGACGCCGAAGCTGTGCAAGCGTGTGGAGAAAGCCTTGGCGCGCAGCGTCACGCGCGCCGAGTGGTACTGACTACCGTGTGCCACGGACGACGATGGTCTTGCCCGATACGTCGATGCCGCCATCGGTCTCCAACTGCTTCAGCACGCGGCCAGCCATCTCGCGCGAGCAACCGACGATACGCGAAAGCTCCTGCCGCGAGATGCGGATCTGCGTGCCGTCCGGGTGGCTCATCGCGTCGGGTTCCTGGCACAGGTCGAGCAAAGTCCGTGC
The DNA here is from genome assembly GCA_035572335.1 of Rhodanobacteraceae bacterium. GTDB lineage: Bacteria > Pseudomonadota > Gammaproteobacteria > Xanthomonadales > Rhodanobacteraceae > 66-474. The sequence continues at coordinate 2,683 of DATNAW010000058.1, read as the reverse complement.
GATCCGGTTGGTGACGTCCATGAACGCCATGCGGCTGACCTGGCGCGACGTGCGCAACAGGCGGTGCGTCAACTGCAGCCCGATCGCGAACAGAATGCGCGGGCAGTCCTCGCGCAGCGGGCCGGCGAACAACTGGAACAGCTTGTCGTAGCCTATCTCGGCCAGTTCGCAGGTGCTGCGGGTGCGGATCAGCACTTCGCGTTGCGCCTGCTCGACGAACAGTCCCATTTCCCCGATGAACTCGCCGCGGTTGATGTAGGCGAGGATCAACTCGCGACCCTGCTCGTCCTCGCTGCAAACGGTGACCGAACCGTCGATCACGTAGAACAAGGTGTTGGCGGGGTCACCCGGCCGGAGGATGGCCGTCTTGCCGGGATAGCGGCGGCGATGGCACTGTTCCAGCAGCCGCTGCATCGCTGCGGGGTCGGGCGCAAGCATCGGAGGAGCTAGCGACCGTTCATAGACTTGCTGGAGGAGGTAGCGCAATTCAGACATTGGGTCTTTGGACTGCGTCACACTTTTCGTGCGCGAGTCTAGCACCTTTGTGAAATTTTCAACACCTTACCAGAGAGGAAGCCCGAAGGGGATGCGTCGCCCCCCACTTTCCCGCATACTTCGCCTTCTCCTGCCCCGATACGCGCGACGGGTGCTGTCCCGCCGCGTGTGACTTCGTTTCCACCTGTTTCCGAGGACACTGCCGTGGTCAAGCCGCTGCCCCGCTTGAAGCTGCAGGGCTTCAACAACCTCACCAAGGCACTCAGCTTCAACATCTACGACATCTGCTACGCGGTCACCAAGGACCAGCGCGACCGCTACATCGACTACATCGATGAAGCGTACGACGCCGACCGCCTGACCCAGATCCTCACCGACGTGGCTGACATCATCGGCGCGAACATCCTCAATATCGCGCGGCAGGATTACGACCCGCAGGGCGCGTCGGTGACGATCCTGATTTCCGAGCACCCGGTGGTGGAAAAGCTCGGCCGCGACATGATTTCCGATGCGGTGGTCGCGCACATGGACAAGTCGCACATCACCGTGCACACCTATCCGGAAACCCATCCGCACAACGGCATTGCCACCTTCCGCGCCGATATCGACGTGGCGACCTGCGGGGTGATTTCGCCGCTGAAGGCTTTGAACTACCTGATCGACAGCTTCGAGTCGGACATCGTGACGATGGATTACCGGGTACGCGGTTTCACCCGCGACATCCACGGCAAGAAGCACTACATCGACCACAAGATCAACTCCATTCAGGACTACCTGGCCAAGCACATTCGCCAGAAGTACGAGATGTTCGACGTCAACGTGTATCAGGAGAACATGTTCCACACCAAGATGCACGTGAAGGACTTCGATCTGGACACCTACCTGTTCGAGGCCCACGCGGACGACCTGTCGTTCAAGGACCGCCAGCGCATCGAGGCGTTGCTGAAGCGCGAAATCGAGGAACTGTTCCACGGGCGCAACCTGATGTAGACGCGCGCCTCGCGCGAATGAAGTCCGACTGTTCATCGCCGGCCGGGCCTGCCCCTACAGCCGATAAGCCACGGCTTTCATGACCGCCGACGCACCACGCATCAGCGTCGGGATCGGGAAAGGCAGCTTCGCGCCGCCGCGCGCCAGCGCGTTGTCGGCGTGGCGCGCCTCATCGGCCTGCATGGTTTCGAGGATGGCGCGCGAGCGCGCATCTTCGCGCGGCAGGCGCTCGAGGTGTTCGCCGAGATGAGCTTCGACCTGGCGCTCGGTTTCGACCACGAAGCCGAGGCTCCAGCGATCGCCGGCCAGCGCCGCCAGCGCGCCAATCGCGAAGCTGCCGGCGTACCACAGCGGGTTGAACAGGCTGGGGCGGTCGTCCAGTTCGCGCAGCCGCACGGCGCACCACGCGAGGTGGTCGGTTTCCTCGGCGGCCGCGGCTTCAAGGTGCATGCGCGTGGCCGCGTCGCGTGCCAGCGCGGCTTGTCCGTCGTACAGGGCTTGCGCGCAGACTTCACCGGTGTGGTTCACGCGCATCAGTCCGGCCGCGTGGCGGCGCTGTCCGGGATCCAGGTCGGGCAGTGGCAACGGGTTGCCCGGGGAGGGGCGGGCGGCCATAGGGGCGCCTGCAACCGTGTCGAGGGCGCGTTGCGTGCCAGCGAGGAGGCAATCGAGCGGGGAAAGATGGCGGGCATGCATGGCGTCCATTGTGCCCAATCGACGTCAAGGGATGTTGAGTGCGAATGACGAGGTGGCGTATGCGGCCAGCCTGTGGGTCTGGCGCTTGCGTGGGGCAGCGAAGGCCGGTATCCTTGGCGGTCTTTCGTTGCTGCGAACCCTTGTCGCGCCCCCGTGGTGCGGCGCCGCCTCACGTGCGGATCAGACAACTTTACGGATCGTTCCCATGAAGACGTTCAGTGCCAAGGCCGAGACGGTCAAGCGTGACTGGCTCATCGTCGACGCCAACGGCAAGACCCTTGGCCGGCTGTGTTCGGAAGTCGCACGCCGTCTGCGCGGCAAGCACAAGCCCGAGTTCACCCCGCACGTGGATACCGGCGATTACATCGTCGTGGTCAACGCCGAGAAGGTCGCGGTGACCGGCAACAAGCTGGAAGCGAAGAACTACCACCGCTTCACGGGCTATGTCGGTAACCTCAAGACCACCAATCTGAAGGACATGCTGGCCACGCATCCCGAGCGC
>DATNAW010000057.1:0-8616 GCA_035572335.1 Rhodanobacteraceae bacterium | reverse complement strand
AGAGCATCGCGAGGTCGCCAGGAATCTGGCGAGTTGGCAGGGCAAGACCATCGTTGATGCGATGAACGGGTTTGGCGTCTCCTCTGCCGTCGTCGCCAAAGCCTTCCCGGGTGCCCGATTGGTGAAGGGCTTCAATCATCTTCTCGCCCGCACCCTGGCCTCCGACCCGCACGTCAACGGCGGCCGACGGGTCGTGTTCCTGTCGAGTGACGACGAAGGTGCCGCGGCGCCGGTGGCGGCGCTCGCCGAACAACTCGGTTTCGCGCCCGTCAACCTCGGGAAGTTCGAAGAGGGCGGCGCGCTTGTGCAGGCGCGCGGGGACAAGAGCTGGGGGCCTTTGATCTTCCAGGACCTTTTCAAGCTGGAGTCCTGACAAACAACCTGCAGCCGGATCACTGCTTCGGAAACACCAACCCATCTGGAAGAACATTCCATGTCCAACCAACTCGATTTCTCGAAAGAACTCAGCGGCCGCCGTGCGCTCATCACCGGTGGCACACGCGGCATCGGCGCGGCCATCGCGCAGCGCCTCCTTGATGCCGGCGCCAAAGTCGTGGTCGTCGCGCGCGCACGCAACGACGACACACCCGCGGCGGCAACCTTCGTCGCCGGTGACGTCACCACGGGCGAAGGCGTGGAGGCGATCGCGACGAAGGCGCTCGCGGCGCTTGGCGGGCTCGACATCCTCGTGAACAACGCGGGCGGTGGGCGCGCATCTCTGGAAGGGTCCTGGACGATTCCGGACAGCGAGTGGCACGACAGTTTCGCACTCAACTTCTTCGCCGCGATCCGCCTCACGAACGCGGTCCTTCCGGCGCTCCGTGCATCCAGGGACGCAGCCGTCGTGAACATTTCTTCGGCGGCAGCAACGATGCCGTTTGGTCCCTTTGCGCACTACGGGGCCGCCAAGGCGGCGCTCAATTACTACTCGCGCACGCTGGCGATGGAGCTCGCGCCGAGCGGCATCCGTGTGAACGTGGTGTCGCCCGGTGTGATCTCGACACCGGGTTCCGACGAGTTTGCCAGGACGACTCCGGGATTTTCCACTGATGCCTGGATTCAAAACATTCCGCTGGGTCGCATCGGCGCCACCGACGACATCGCCGAGGCCGTCGCGCTGCTCGTGTCGGATCGCGGGAGGTTCCTGACCGGCGCGAATTACCGTGTCGATGGTGGCATGACTGCGCGCTGACGAACGTGCGTTTCCAGCCTGGATCAGTGCTGATTGTTCTTCGCGACCATGCAGTCGATGCAATGCCACGGGTTCAATGGAACGCAAGGGCCGCACGGGTGTACGGCCCTTCATGGGTTGCCGAAGCGCCGGCCTACCAGATTTTCACCCGCTGATCCGGCTGCAGATACAGCTTCTGGCCCGGCTGCACGTTGAACGCCTGGTACCACGAGTCGAGGTTGCGCACCGTCTCCGCGCGGAACTCGGCGGGCGCGTGCACGTCGGTGGCGAGCCGCTGGCGCAGCGCGGCATCGCGGATCTTCGAACGCCATGCTTGCCCGAACGCGATGAAGAAACGCTGGTCGCCGCTCAAACCATCGGCCTCGGGCGCGGACTTGCCGTCCAGCGCGAGGTGATACGCGCGATACGCGGCGGTCAATCCCGACACGTCGGCGATGTCCTCGCCGAGCGTCTGCTTGCCGTCGACGTGCAGGCCCGGCAATGCTTCATACGAACTGTATTGTGCGGCCAATGCGTCGGTTGCGGCTTCGAAGTGCTTGAGGTCGGCGGGTGTCCACCAGTTCTTCAAGCGGCCCTGCGCGTCGAAATCCGCGCCGGTGTTGTCGAAGCTGTGGCTGATCTCGTGGCCGATGATCGCGCCGATCGCGCCATAGTTGGCGGCCGGGTCGGCCTTGGGATCGAAGAACGGCGGTTGCAGGATCGCGGCGGGGAAGTTCAGGGCATTCTGCAAAGGCAGGTTCACCGCATTGACCGTCTGCGGCGTCATCCACCATTCGTGGTCGTCGATCGGCTTGCCGATCTTGGCCTTGGCGAGTTCGTACTCGAACTTCACCGCGCGCATATGGTTTCCCAGCGCGTCATCGGGTTTGATTTCCAGCGATGAGTAGTCGCGCCAGTGGTCGGGATAGCCGACGCCGACGACCAGCGTGTCGAGTTTCGCCTCGGCTTTCTGTTTGGTCTCCGGCGACATCCAGGTGAGGTTCTGGATGCCGGTGCGGAACGCGGCGATCAGGTTCTTCACCATCGCCTCGGCGGCGGCCTTCGACGACGCCGGGAAATACTTCTTGACGTACACCTCGCCGACTGCATCGCCGAGATCGGTGCTGGTGGCGCTGACTGCGCGCTTCCAGCGCGCCTGCTGTTCCGGCGTGCCCGAAAGTTGCTTGCCGTAAAAGTCGAAGTTCAGATCGGCGAACGCCTTGGGCAGTAGTGGCGCCGCGGCGTTCAGGGTGTGGAACACCAGCAGCGCCTTCCACGCGTCGATCGGCTGGCTCGCAACCAGTTTCGCTTCGCCGGTGATCGCGGACGGCTGCCACACGTCGATCTGCTGGATGCCGTCCAGGCCGGCCGCCTTGAAGTACGCGTTCCAGTCGAGGCCAGGGGCCTTCTTCGAAAACTCGGCAACCGGCCAAAGGTTGTTGGCCTTGTGGACGTCTTCGCTGTCCACCAGGCTTTCCTGGGTTTGAGCGATTTTCGTTTCCAGCGCCATCACCGCGTCGGCCTGCTTGTTCGCGTCGGCAATGCCGGCCTGCTTCAGCAGCGCGGCGACGTAGGCCTTGTACTTGTCGCGCGCGTCCTTCATGTGCGGATCCTGCGACAGGTAGTAGTCGCGACTGGGCATCGCGATGCCACCCTGCAACAGATACGGAATCTGCGTGGACGCTTCTTCCAGGCCCTTGGTCACGAACAGGCCGAACAGGTGTTCGGTATTGAAATGGGTCGCGTTGATCGGATCGACGTCGGCGCGCAAGCGCGAGCCCAGCACGCGGGCGAGGTCTTCGCGCGTCTTGATCGCGTCGATGGCGTCGAGTTCCGGCTTGATCGGCGTCAGGGCCGCCTTGTCGATCGCGGCGGTATCCATGTACGCGGCGTAGTAATCCGCGATCTTGCGCGCGTTGCTGCCGGCGGCGGGGTTGCCCGCGCCTGCGTTCCTGATCAGGTCGGCGGTGTGTTTTTCGGTGACTTCGAAGATGTCGAAGAACGCGCCGGTGCTGGAGCGGTCGACGGGAATCTGCGCGGTCTTCAGCCAGTCGCCGTTCGCGTACTCGAAGAAGTTGTCACCCGGCTTCGCCGACTTGTCGATGTACGACAGGTTGATGCCGATGTTGGGTGCCGTGCTGGCCGGCGCCGGCGTGGCGGCGGTCGCGGCCTTGGCCGCGGACGCGGCGGATGCGGGCGCCGAGGAATGGGGCGATTGCTGTGAGCACGCCGCGCACGCACAGGCGACGGCGGCGGCGAGGATCAACGTGGTGCGCGGCATGGGGGAAGTCCGATGTGGGAAAATCCCGATGATGCACCAAACCGGCCCGACTTTCAGGTGCCGGATTGCACGGATCGATGCCACGCGACGACCACCAGGCCAAGGCCGCCCCGCCGAGTCCCCGTGAACTGGAACGGCTGCTCGATCGCGCGTTGACGCGCGACGCGGGCAAGCTGCGCGTGCGGCTGCGCGGACTGGAACGCAAGCGACCGTCGTCGACCGATGCGCTGCGCAAGCTGGCGAAGGAGATCGCAGCGTCGGTCACGGGGCGTGAGGCGCGCGCGGGGCTGGTCCCGCCGATCACGCTGGACGAGGCGTTGCCCATCACGCAACGCGCGGCCGAAATCACGCGCCTGATCCGCGAGCACCAGGTACTGGTGATCGCAGGCGAGACTGGTTCCGGCAAGACCACGCAGTTGCCCAAGCTGTGCCTCGCGGCTGGTCGTGGTGTCGCCGGCATGATCGGATGCACCCAGCCGCGGCGCCTCGCCGCGCGCGCGATGGCGCATCGCGTCGCCAACGAACTGGGCGGAGAGACGGGCGGCGTGGTCGGCTACGAAGTGCGTTTCGCGAAACAGCTCGGCGCGGACACGCTGGTCAAGTTCATGACCGACGGCATCCTGCTGGCCGAGATGGCGCACGATCGCTGGTTGTCCGCGTACGACACGCTGATCATCGACGAGGCGCACGAGCGCAGTCTCAACATCGATTTCCTGCTGGGTTACCTCAAGGGCCTGCTGCGCAAGCGGCCCGACCTCAAGCTGATCGTCACCTCCGCCACCATCGACACCGCGCGCTTCGCCGAACATTTCGATGGCGCACCGGTGGTGACGGTGGAAGGGCGCGCGTATCCGGTCGAGGTTCACTATCAACCACCCGAAAAGGAAAGCGGCCTGACTGATCGCATCACCGCCGCACTCGACGACATCACCCGCGAAGATCCCAAAGGCGACGTGCTGGTGTTCCTGCCGGGCGAGCGCGAAATCCGCGATACGCACCTCGCGCTGGCGCGCCGGCAATATCGCCATACCGAGGTGTTGCCGCTGTACGCGCGACTGTCGGTGAAGGAGCAGGACCGCGTGTTCAAGCCGGGCCCTGCGCGCCGCATCGTGCTGGCCACCAATGTGGCCGAAACGTCGCTGACGGTGCCGCGCATCCGCTGGGTGGTCGATTCGGGCGATGCGCGGGTCAAGCGCTATTCGCGCCGCAGCCAGATCGAACGCCTGCACATCGAACCGGTGTCGCAGGCCGCGGCCAACCAGCGCGCCGGCCGCTGCGGGCGCGTCGGACCCGGCATTTGCGTGCGGCTCTATGACGAAGCCGATTTCCTGTCGCGTGCGTCGTACAGCGATCCGGAAATCCTGCGCAGCGCATTGTCCGATGTGATCCTGCGCATGCTCGACCTCGGACTTGGCGATGTCGAAGCGTTTCCCTTCATCGACCCGCCGGATCCGCGCGCGGTCAACGACGGCTGGCGGCGGCTGGCGGAAATCGGCGCGGTGGACGAGGCGCGACGCTTGACGTCGATGGGCAAACAGCTCGCGCGGATTCCGATCGACGCGCAACTCGCGCGCATGCTGGTCGAGTCGCGGGCGCTGGGCGTGTCCGACACGGTGTTGCCGATCGTCGCCTTCCTCGGCATCCAGGACCCGCGCGAGCGCCCGGCGGACAAGCAACAACAAGCCGACGCCGCCCACGCGGAGTTCGCCGATCCACAGTCGGATTTCATCGGCGTGCTGAACCTGTGGACCGCATACCGCGCGGCGCACGAGGAACTGACGCAATCAAAACTGCGCGACTGGTGCGCGAAGCATTTCGTCTCGTTCATGCGCATGCGCGAGTGGCGCGAATTGCACCGGCAGTTGTTGTTGGAGCAGGGGGTGGTGGATGGGCAGCGGGGGCGCTCCGCGCGGAGGCTGACTGAAACCGGCCCCGCCAACAGCCGCGTGCAAGCGAACGATTCCGAAAGTGCGCCCACGCCACCCGACCCCCATCCCCGGTTTTACGAGTCCATTCACCTCGCGCTGCTCTCCGGCCTTCCCAGCAACGTCGCGCGCAAGGACGAGCAGGGCGTCTATCGCGGCACGCGCGAGCGCAGGTTCAAGGTATTTCCGGGCTCGGCGCTGGCGAAGAAGCCGCAGGCATGGTTGTTCGTCGCGCAGATCCTCGACCTTGGCGGCAAGGTATGGGGCATGCAGTGCGCGCGCATCGAACCCGCGTGGATCGAACGGCAGGCGGCACACCTGTTGAAGCGAACGTGCAGCGATCCGCACTGGTCGCGCGCGCGCGGTGCCGTACAGGCGTTCGAGCAGGTGTCGTTGTACGGATTGATGCTGGTCGAGCGGCGCGCGGTCACCTTCGCGAAACAGGATCCGGCGCTCGCGCACGCGATCTTCCTGCGCGAAGCGCTGGCACGCTGCGACATCGACTGCCGCGCGGATTTCGTGCGCGCCAATGCGCGCGTTCTGGAGGAGGCGCGCGAGATCGAAGCGCAGCAACGCCGCGAAGGCCTGCTGAAATCCGACGAGGATCTGGCGGCGTTCTTCGTGGGCAAGTTGCCTGAAGACATTGCCTCGTCTGCCGCGCTGGACGCCTGGTACAAGCGCGCGCCCGCCGTCGAGCGAGCCGCGCTCCGCTGGTCGCTGCGCGACGTGCTGGAATCGGACGCGCATGGCGGTCCCGGTGCGTTTCCCGACGCGATGGAGGTGGGCAACCAGAAGCTCGCGTTCGAGTACCGCTTCGTGCCGGGCGACGAGGCCGACGGCGTTACGCTGCGCGTGCCGCTGGCGCTGTTGAACGCGGTTCCCGGAGCGCGTTGCGAATGGCTGGTCGGCCTGCTGCAGGACAAGGTGGCTGCGCTGATCCGCAGCCTGCCCAAGGCGCAACGTCGCAACTTCGTGCCCGCACCGGAATTCGCACGCGCTTTCATGGAAGCGGAGGCGGCGCGCGACGCGCCGTTGGCGACCGTGCTGGCGGTATTCCTGAAGCGGATCACCGGCATCGACGTGGATGCCACGGCGTTCGATGCGAGTGCGTTGCCGCCGCACCTGAAGATGCGCTTCGACGTGCGCGACGAACGCGGCCATTCATTGGCGCAGGGCCGTGACCTGGACGCGTTGCGCATGCAGTTCGGCTCGCGCGCCCGCGAGGCGTTCTCGCGGCACGCGGCCGCAACTGTCACGCGCGAGGATGTGCGCGACTGGGAATTCGATTCGATTCCCGAGGTTGCGCGGGCCCGCGACGGCATGACCGCGTATCCGGCGCTGGTGGACCTCGGCGATGTGGTGGCGCTGCGCGTGTTCGAGAACGCGGACGAAGCCGAGGCGGCGCACCATGCCGGGGTCGAGCGTTTGCTGCGGCTTTCCCTGAAGGCCGAATTCAAACGCGCGCAGAAACAATTGCCGCTGAAGCCGAAGCTTGCGGTGGCCTTCGCGCCACACGGCCGCGCCGATGCGCTGCGCGAGGACATCGTGGAAGGGGCGTTGGCCGACGTGCTGCGCGAGCATGATCTGGACGTGCGCGATCGCGCGGCATGGAATGCATTGCTCGACGCGGTGTCGCGTGCGCTGTTCGGTGCCGCGATGGAACGCCTGAAACTCGCCGAACCGATCCTCGCCGGATTGGCCGAGTTGCAGCCGTGGCTGAAACCCGCGATCAAGGGGCAGGCCGAGGCGAGCTATGCCGACCTGCGCGGCCAGCTCGAAGTCCTGCTTGCTCCGGGCTTCCTGCGCGAACTGCCGCGCGCGCGACTCGCACACCTCCCGCGCTATCTGAAAGCCATGCGCCTGCGCGCGGAGAAGCTTCGCAGCGATCCCGCACGCGACCACTCGCGCATGCAGCAGGTGCTGCCGTATTGGCGCGCGGTGCTGGACGCGCGCGCGTCGGGCCAGGAATCCGAAGCGCTGGAGACCTTGCGCTGGCTGGTCGAAGAATGGCGCGTGTCCGTCTTCGCGCAGGAACTCAAGACCGCCGAACCGGTTTCGGGCAAGCGCATGGCGCAGGCGTTGAAGGCGCTGGATGCGCGCTGACGCTGGTGCGCTCGACCGTCGCGCTTCGAGACAGGCTTCGATCATCGGAGCGCAAGAATCGGAGTGTCGGCCGCACAGCCACGGCCTAACCTCTCCACTCTCGTATTGGCGATGGAGATCGGAGATGGGCGTTTTGGCGAGAAAGGTGGCGATCGTCACGGGCGCGAGCTCGGGCATCGGACATGCCGCTGCGCGCTTGTTTGCGAGCGAGGGAGCGAGCGTCGTGGTGGTGGCCCGGCGGCAAGCGGAATTGAACGACCTGGTGGCGCGCATCGACGGAGCTGGCGGCCGTGCGATTGCGGTGGTGGGCGATGTAAAGGAAGAATCGACGGCGAAACGCGCAGTGGAGGCAGCGGTGTCGACGTTCGGAGGACTCGACATCAGTTTCAACAACGCGGGAACACTCGGTGCAATGGGGCCGACAACCGAAATCCCGATTGCCGGGTGGCGTGACGCGGTGGAAACCAATCTCACCAGCGCGTTTTTCGGCGCCAAATACCAGATACCCGAAATGCTCAAGCGGGGTTCGGGCTCCGTCATCTTCACGTCCACCTTCGTCGGGCATACCGCCGGATTCCCCGGCACCGCGGCCTATGCAGCCAGCAAGGCGGGGCTGATCGGCCTGACGCAGGCGCTGGCGGCCGAATATGGTCCGAACGCGATTCGGGTAAACGCGCTCCTGCCAGGAGGCACCGACACCCCCATGGCCGCCACGATGAACGGAACGCCGGAGGCCAAGGCGCATGTCGCGAGCCTGCATGCCTTGAAGCGCATCGCAGAGCCCGATGAGATGGCGCAGGCAGCGCTGTTCCTGGCATCGGAGGCGTCATCGTTCATGACGGGAACGGCGATGCTCGTGGACGGCGGGGTGTCGATCAACCGGGCGTAAAGCACGCGAGGCGGGAGCGAAAGTGAAGCCCGCTGCCCGGGACAACGGCGAGGTTTCACCCGCCCACGAGGGAGGGCCGCGGACGGCCCGCTACAATTCAACGTCTGAATCATGTCCGAGGACGCGACGTGTTCCGTTTCCGCCAACGGGCGACGAAGTCGTTTTCCTTCGATGCCCGTGCGCTCGTCACGACGATCGCGTGGCTGCGTCCGTGTGCCGCGGCGGGCCAGGCGCTGGCCATCGCGGT
>DATNAW010000056.1:0-8798 GCA_035572335.1 Rhodanobacteraceae bacterium | reverse complement strand
GCGCCACCACGTGTTTCGCGTGGCGGCCACCTATGCCGTGGCCGGCTGGCTGATCATCCAGGTCATCGCGGTCATCTTTCCATTGCTGCAGTTTCCCGGCTGGCTGGCGCGGACGCTGGTGATCCTGGTGCTGGCGGGGTTTCCGTTTGCGCTGGTGCTGGCGTGGGCGTTCCAGGCGCCGGGCGATGCGCAACGCGCCACCGCGCGCGGGCGCAAGCGCTCGCTCCGGGTCGGACTTTCGCTCGGTGCGATCGGCATCGTCGTCGCCGCCCTCGGCGGTGCGGTGTGGTGGTATTACGGGCCGATCGAGCACACCTTGCGCGATACCGGCGGCGGCGAAGTCGCGTCGGCAACACTCAGCCAGGACTCGGTCGCGGTGCTGCCGCTTTCGGTGATCGGTGGTGCAGCGGACGAAAACTACCTCGGGCAGGGCATCAGCGAGGAATTGTTGAATGCCTTGTCGCGCATCCCCGGCCTGGAAGTGATCGGACGCACGTCGTCGTTCCGTTTTCGCGGCAACGATCTCGACGCGAAGGTGATCGGGCGCGAACTCGGTGCGCGCAATCTGTTGTCGGGAACCGTGCAACGTTCGGGAGACGAGCTTCGCATCAACGTCGAGCTCGATGATGCCGCGACCGGCAAGGAACTCTGGTCGCAGCAATACAACGAAAAAATGGAAAGCCTGTTCGCGCTGGAAGACACCATTTCCAATGCGGTGGTGGCGGCGCTCCGGGTCAAACTGGGCGGCATCGACAGCGACAAGCTGGTGTTCAGGGGCACGGCCAGTCCGCAGGCGCACGACCTGTACCTGCAAGGCTCGCGGTTGTCGTGGCACACCGACGAAGCCAGCCTTGAAGAGGCGCTGGTGCTGTTCAACCAGGCGATCGCGATCGACCCGAATTACGCGGCTGCGTGGGCGGGCATGGCGCGCGCGTATATTTACCTCGCCGACGTTTATCGCGCGCCGCTTTCCGTATTGCCCGCGATGCGCGGCGCCGCGGAAAAGGCGGTGGCGTTGAATCCCGATCTGGCCGAAGGGCACCTGCAGCTCGGCTACATCGCGATGAGCTACGACATGGATTTCGCCAAGGCGAAACGGGAACTGGAACTCGCGCTGAAATTGCGCCCCAGCCTTGCCGAAGCCCACGCGCTGATGGGCTTCTATCTGCTGCGTGTTGGCAAGGATCCAGCCGCGGCGCGCAAGGATTTGCAACGCGCCGAAAAGCTGGACCCGCTCAATCCCTGGTATCCGCGCTGGGAAGCCTATGCGGCGATAGCGCAAGGCAACGAGGCCGACGCGATGAAGTTGGCGCAGCGCGTCAACCAGATCGATCCGGCTTTCGCCTACAACGGCGATGCGGTGGCGATGGTCGATGGCGCGTTCGGTCACTGGGAGGCTTGCGTGGATCGCTACACGCAGCAGCATGCAAAGCTGAGCACGTCCAGTCCGCAGCTCGCCATCTGCCAGGCGCATACCGGCGCGACCGCGCAAGCTCGCGCGACCTTGCAAACCCTGCTGGCCGATGCGCAGAACCACTACGTCGATCGCACCTACATCGCCGCGATCGATGCCGCGCTGGATGACAAGGACGCCGCCATGGCGCAACTGGAACAGGCCTGGCGGGATCGTTCGGCGCACATGAACTCGTTGTGGCTGAATCCGTGGTATCGCCCGCTGCACGGCGACCCGCGCTTCGAGGCGCTGACCGCGCGTATTGCCGCGGGCGGACAGCCGCCCGGATCGCCTGGCGGAAACGCTTCGACCGCGCCGGCATCGCCCTGATCCATCGCGGTGTTGCTATGCTGGGTGCCGCGGCTGCCGACGCAGCTCGTGTTGGCCGGTTTGCGGGTCTGCCGGCTCGATGGCGCGGCGCGCGCAGCGCGCGTTCCAGCGCCGGTCGCCGGGCGAGCGACGGAACGTGAAGCCCGCGACAGGGTTGTGGCTGCGGGCGGGGGCACGGGCATCGGACGATGGCAAGGTCCTGGTTGCGCGAGTTGCGGCGAAGGCATGTATTCCGCGTGGCCGCGGGCTACGCGGTGGTCGGCTGGCTGCTGATCCAGATCGCCACGCAGGTTTTCCCGTTTTTCCACATCCCCGACTGGTCGGTGCGCCTGCTGGTGTTGCTGGTGCTCGCCGGATTCCCCGTCGCGCTGGTGCTGGCGTGGGCGTTCGACGCGACGCCGCATGGCGTCGTGCGCACTGATTCCGATGGCCAGCCCGTGCTGCGGCGCGGTTCGAACGGCACCTTGCTGGTCGGCATGATCGGTGCGTTGCTCGCCATCGCGGTAGGCGTGGGTTACTGGTGGTGGCATCGCGGCGCGCCGGTGCAAGCGGCATCGAGCGTCGCCGACGTTCCCTCCGCAACGCCCAGCGCTGCCGTGCATGCGGACGCCACGAGCACCTTGGCGCTGCCGCAAACGATGGCAGGCCTCATTCCGGTCGAGCCGAAGTCCATCGCCGTGCTTCCGTTCGAGAACATGAGCGCGGATCCGGACAACCGCTACTTCGCCGAGGGCATGCAGGACATGATCCTGACCAAGCTCGCGGACATCGGCGACCTGAAAGTCATCTCGCGCACCTCGACCGAAAAATACGCCAGCCGTCCGGGCAACCTGAAAGCCGTCGCGCGGCAACTCGCGGTTGCCAACATCCTGGAAGGCAGCGTGCAGAAGGTCGGCAAACAGGTGCTGATCAACGTGCAACTGATCGATGCGCGCAGCGACGACCACCTGTGGGCGCAAGCCTACACGCGCACGCTCGACAACGTGTTCGGCGTCGAAGGCGACGTCGCGCAGCAGATCGCGCAGGCGCTGCACGCCAAGCTCAGTGAGCGCGAGCAGCAGGCGCTCAGCGCCAAGCCCACGCAGAACGCGGACGCCTGGGATGCCTACCTGCGCGGCCTCGCGTCCAACCTCGGCGCCGGCGGCAACGCCGCGGATTACCAGCGCACCGCCGGCTTCTATGCGGATGCGGTGAAACGCGATCCCGATTTCGCGCTGGCATGGGCGCGGCTTTCCGAAATCGACAGCCGCATTTACCAGATGCATTTCGATCGCAGTCCTTCACTGGCGGCCGCGGCGGAGCAGGCGGCGGACGCCGCACTGAAGCTCGCGCCCGACAACGGCGAAGCATGGCTCGCGCGCGGCCTTTATCTCTCGCGCGTGAAATCGAATTATCCGGAAGCGCTCGCCGCGCTCGGCAACGCGCGCACGCGCCTGCCCAACAGCGGCGAAGTGCTCGCGGCGTTCTCGGACATCGAGGCGCGGCAAGGCCAATGGAAGCAGGCGGTCGACAACATCGACCTGACGTCGATCGTCGATCCCCGCAACGCGCGCCTGCTGCTGCAACACGTGCGCCTGCACGCGATGCTGCGCGAATGGCCGGATGCTTCCGCGGTGCTCGCGCACGCACGCGCCATCGCGCCCGATGACGTGTCGTTGATCGCCTGCGGCGCGTCGATCGCACAGGCGCAGGGACAGCTCGACAAAGCGGAAGCGTTGCTCGCGCCGCTGCCGACGCAGCCCGTCGATCCTTCCGTGTTCACGACGCGCGTGATGCAGTGGTTGTACCAGCATCAATACGCTGCGGCGATCCAGGCATTGCAGGCGGCCGTCGCAAATCCGCAGTCGTCGCCGGGAAGCGGCACCGGCGAGGACTGGTATCTGCTGGGATTCGCGCAGCAACTGGCGGGCGATGCGGCGGCCGCGCGCGCGACGTGGCAGGCGGCCAGCATGAAACTCGAAGCACTGCAAAAAACCTTCCCGGACGATGCGGCCATCGCGGCTGGCCTCGGCCTGGTGTACGCGGGCCTCGGCGAAAAAGAAAAGGCGCTGGCCGAAGGCACGCGCGCAATGGAACTGCAACCCGCCTCGACCGATGCGACGCAAGGCCCTGCGTGGCAGGAGCAGCGCGCACGCATCGAAGCCGTGACCGGCGAAACCGCGCGCGCCATCGACGACCTGCAACACGTGTTGCAGACGCCGTACCGCAGTGCGTTCTACGCCACCGCGATCACGCCCGCGCTGCTGCGCCAGGATCCTGTGTGGAATCCATTGCGCAACGATCCGCGCTTCCAGGCGCTGCTGAAGACGTCCTCCGACACGACGCCCATGCGTTCGGCGATGCCTTCGGCCCATGGCTGAATTTTTCGCACGCATGAAGCAAAGCAAGCTGGTGCGGCGGGCGCTGGCGTAATGATGAACGCGCGCATGAACTTGTTCGAAGAACTCAAGCGCCGCAACGTTTTGCGCGCAGGCATTTTGTACGCCGGCGCGGTGTGGGCGCTCTCGCAGGGCGTGTCGCAATTGAGTCCGGCATTGGGGCTTCCGGACTGGGCGACGCGCTGGTTCCTGATTGCCGCCGCGACCGGCTTTCCGTTCTGGATCGCATTCGCGTGGTTCTACGAATTCACGTCGCAGGGTTTGAAGCGCGAAAGCGAAATCGGGGTGGGCGCGTCGATCACGCGCTCGACGGGCCGCAAGCTCGACCGCGCGATCATCGTGGTGCTCACGGTCGCGGTGGTGTTGCTGCTGACGAATACTTTTGTGTGGAAAAAGGGAACGGGGTTGCAGGATGAAGCCGCCTCCGCGATCCCGACAAAATCGATTGCGGTATTGCCGTTCGAGGATTTGAGTCCGGGCCACGATCACGGTTATTTCTCCGCCGGCCTGGCCGAGGAGCTGTTGAACGCGCTGGCGAAGGTGCAGAACCTGAAAGTCGCGGGCCGTGCGTCGTCGTTCTATTACGGCAGCCGCAACGCCGATTTGCGCACGATCGGCAAGGCGCTGGATGTCGCCAATGTGTTGCAGGGCGCGGTGCGCACGCAAGGCGAAGCGGTGCGCATCAGCGTGCAACTGGTGCGCACCAGCGATGGTTTCGAAGTCTGGTCGCAAAGCTACGACGGCGAGCTGAGCAACATCTTCGATCTGCAAGAGCGCATCGCGCGCGCGATCACCGATCACCTGAAAGTCGTCCTGACCGGCAGCGAGCAGGCGCGGCTGGTGCCGGTGGCGACCACCAGCGCGGACGCCTACGCGGACTTCGTCACGGCGCAATCGTTGGTCAACAAGCGTATCGGTGATAGCTTGCCGCGCGCGATCGCTCTGTTGCAGACAGCCACCACGCTCGATCCGGGATTCGCGCGCGCGTGGTCGAAGCTGGCTGTGGCTTACGCCGTGCTCCCGCAATACAGGGGCGCCAACTGGACGGTGAGCTGGAACGCGTCCGACGACGCGGCCCATCGCGCGCTTGCGCTCGACCCGGACGACGCGGAGGCTTACGCGGCGCTCAGCTACAACCAGTTCTCGCAAAGGCACTACGTCGCGATGGTTGAACCCATGCGCAATGCGCTGCAGCGGGCGCCGGACAATGTCGCCGTGAACTACTGGGCCGCGAACGAGCTCGCCGCGATGGGGCGCACGCGCGAGGCCGAGGCGCGAATCGATGCCGCGCTGGCCAACGATCCAGCCAATATCCTGCTGTTGTTCTACAAGAGCATGACGCGCTGGCGCGAAGGCGATCAGGCCGGCGCGCTGGCGTACATACATCGCGGCGGCGCAGCGGACTCGCCGTTCGGCGCATTGATGCTGGAATTCTACGACGCCGCGCATGGCGACTTGGCGGGCTCGGCCCGGCAATTCGCCAATTCGACGAGCCAGATGGGCACGAAGATTTCGCCGGCGGAATTGCAAGTGATCTACCACGGCACGTACGGCGACGCCGCACAGCGCCAGGCTGCCTTGAAAATACTCGAAGCGCATCTGGACGACGACTGGGCGCCGACGATGTTGCTGCAACTGGGCGAATCCGCGCGTTCGTTCAACTTGTACGAGCGTGGCCACAGCGGTTTGTCCGACGCCTATCTGAACTGGCTGTGGCAACCGGAACCCTGGTCACGCAAGGCCCGTCAGGATCCCGCGTTCCAGGGATTTGCGCAGCGCATCGGCATGGTGGCTTACTGGAAACGCAATGGCTGGCCGGACCTGTGCAAAGCCGCGCCTGAAAAAGGGGCGGATGCTTTTGTCTGCAGGTGACACGAACTCTGGTTTTTTTGGAAGTGGACAACCGGCAAGGCGGTGCTGATCGATGCCGCTTCGGAAATTGCGGATGGGTTAAAATGGCGGCTTTGCCGGAGGCCGCATGAGCGAATCCCAATCTGCGGGCGCCCGCTTCCGGGCCGCGCTTGCCGTCGAGTCGCCATTGCAGGTCGTCGGCGCGATCACCGCCTACGCCGGCTTGATGGCGAAGCGCACCGGCTACAAGGCGCTGTATCTCTCTGGCGGCGGCGTCGCCGCCAATTCGCTGGGCATGCCGGACCTCGGCATCTCGACGATGGAAGACGTGCTGACCGATGCGCGCCGCATCGTCGAGGCGACGCAGTTGCCGCTGCTGGTCGACATCGACACCGGCTGGGGCGGCGCCTTCAACATCGCGCGCGCCATCCGCGCGTTCGAACGCGTCGGCGTCGCCGCGGTGCACATGGAAGACCAGGTCGGGCAGAAGCGTTGCGGGCATCGCCCCGGCAAGGAAGTGGTGCCGAAAGAAGAAATGATCGATCGCGTGAAGGCCGCGGTGGATTCGAAAACCGACCGCGACTTCGTGCTGATGGCACGCACCGACGCCGCTGCGGTGGAGGGTATCGACAGTGCGATCGAGCGCGCAGTGTCCTACGTCGAGGCCGGCGCCGACATGATTTTCCCGGAAGCGATGAAATCGCTGGACGACTACCGCAAGTTCAAGGCCGCGGTGAAGGTGCCGATCCTCGCCAACCTCACCGAGTTCGGTTCCACCCCGTTCTTCACCGTCGACGAATTGCGTTCCGCGAAGGTGGACATCGCGCTGTACTGCTGCGGCGCATATCGGGCCATGAACAAGGCCGCGCTCGGGTTCTACGAAACGGTGCGGCGCGACGGCACGCAGAAAGCGTACGTGCCGCAGATGCAGACGCGCGAAGAGCTGTACGACTTCCTCGGCTACCACGCCTACGAAGACAAGCTCGACGAATTGTTCGCGGCGAAGAAGTAGGCGCTCGCAATGCCGGAACCGCAACGCAACGAAAACGCTTCGACGCCTGCCGCCAAACGGCTTGGGCGGGAAATCCGCTACGACGCGGTCGCGGCGGTGATTGCCGCACTGGTCGGCATGCTTGCGCTGGTGGTTGCGGGTTATACCGCCTACATCCAGCGCCAGCAGGTGAGTGCCCAGGTTTGGCCGTACCTGTTGATGGGCAAGAGCAACGCCAATGGACACTACGAATTCGAAGTCTTCAACAAGGGCGTGGGGCCGGCGATAGTGCGTAGCGTGCAGGTCACGGCGGGAGGCAAGCCGGTCGCAAACTGGCACGAGTTGGAACGCCTGTTTGGATTCAAGGCGACAGGCAAGTTCGTGCAAAGCACGCTGAACGGCAGGGTGCTTGCGCCGGACGAGCAGGTCAACTGGATTGCGTTCGAGAATGAAGCGGACGTCGATGCTTTCGCGGCGGATTGGGAGAAGTTCCGTGTCGAAGCACGCGTGTGCTATTCATCCACGCTCGGCGAAAGCTGGGTGGCCACTTACCATAGCGGCCTCCTGGAGCGTCCGCGGCCTGTCTCGCGTTGCCCGGACTTGCCGCAATCCGCGCAGTTCTTCGATTGATACATGTCATCCGTTCCGCCCATCGAACCGAACGATCCCGTGCCGCCACGCCTGCGCCGCGAGATCAGATGGGATGCGGTCGCCGCGATCATCGCTTCGCTGGTTGGTTTCCTGGCGCTGATCGTCGCGGGCTACACCGCGTACATCGAACGCTACATCGCCGACATCCAGACGAAACAGGTGCAGGCGCAGGTGTGGCCATGGCTGGTGGCCGGCAACAATGACAACGAGCGTTCCATCGAAATCCTCAACAAGGGCGTTGGTCCCGCGATCGTGCGCAGCGCGCAGGTTTTCGTGGACGGCAAGCCGCAACCGGACTGGCAACACGTGTTTGAGACTCTTGGCATGGTCCCGCATGAGTATTCGCAATCGACCCTCAACCCCAATGTGCTGACGCCCGGCGAGAAAGTCCCGGCGATCCAATTCGCGGATGAAGATGACTACAAGCGATTCAGGGCTGCCGCCGTCACTCACCTGACATTGATGAATATCTGCTACTGCTCGACCCTCGGCGAGTGCTGGATGTACAGCGACAAGCACGCCGTCGGTTACAAATCACTGGCGCAACTGGTGAAGCCCATCGATCGGTGCCCGAAGCTGCCCGATAATGTCATTTTCAACAACTGATGACGCTCGCCACCGCCGCAATGATTCGAAAACGGAGAACCTCATGAACGACAACGCACAAGTCCTGCCCAAGGCCAAGAAGTCGGTGGCGCTGTCAGGCGTCGCCGCCGGCAATACCGCGCTATGCACGGTTGGCCGCAGCGGCAACGATCTGCATTACCGCGGCTACGACATCAAGGATCTGGCGACCAAGGCCACGTTCGAGGAAGTCGCGCATCTGCTGGTGCACGAACACTTGCCGACGTGGGCGGAATTGAATGCGTACCGCGCCAAGTTGCAGCGCCTGCGCGGCCTGCCGCATCCGGTCAAGGCGGCACTGGAACTGCTGCCGGCCTCCACGCATCCGATGGACGTGATGCGGACCGGGTGTTCGGTGCTCGGCACGGTGTTGCCGGAAGCGCACGACCACAACGTCACCGGCGCGCGCGACATCGCCGACCGGCTGATGGCGAGCTTCGGTTCGATGCTGCTGTACTGGTACCACTTCTCGCACAACGGCCGCCGCATCGACGTCGAAACCGACGACACGACCGTGGCC
>DATNAW010000055.1:0-5319 GCA_035572335.1 Rhodanobacteraceae bacterium | reverse complement strand
CCCGACCACCAAGTTCGTAGCCTGGTACTCTATCCAGCTGAGCTACGGGCGCGTTGAACGCAAAAGCGAGCCGCGAATTATCCGGTGTTGCGATAATCGCGTCAACGATTGAAGTGGCGGAGAGGGAGGGATTCGAACCCTCGATCAGGCTTTTGACCCGATACTCCCTTAGCAGGGGAGCCCCTTCGGCCTCTCGGGCACCTCTCCGAATCAATTTGTAATCTACTTCCTGGTTCCGCCGGCATCCATCCAACGCTGGCGCACAACGCCTTGCGCATGCAACAACGATCTCCACGCACCCGCTCAACCGGCAAGCCGGTCGGCTAGGATAAATGCGTGTCCGGTTTTGGTAAAGCCGTGGTGCGGCCGGGCATCAGCCTCTGGCCGCCTCGTTACCGGATTCGTCGGACTCGGAGGCTGCGGAACCCGCCCCTGCCTGATGCTCTTGCTGGATGCGCTGGTAAATCTCTTCACGGTGCACCGCGACATCCTTGGGTGCGGTGATGCCGATGCGCACCTGATTGCCCTTCACGCCCAGCACCGTGACCGTTACCTGGTCGCCGATCATCAGGGTTTCCCCAACGCGGCGGGTCAAAATCAACATGACGGAACTCCATTCGTTCGGACCGGTTAGACCCGATCCCCGCATGTGCGTTCCCCTCCGGACCGCACATCACGGTAATACAGGACGATCGCGAACAGGCCCGGTTGAATGCGGGTGTTCAGGTTCCTCCATCACCCGCACTAGACCGGTGCGGGGGCGATCGATGCGTGGCGACTATAGCTGAACGCGCAGCGCAGACGCAATGCAAATGGCGGCAAAAACGGCATGACTATTGGCACAGCGCGCGGTCAGGCGAGCGCGGTCGTTAGCCAGTCGGCCAGCCCTTTCAGGGCCTGATCCAGCGCCGGCGAATCGACGCCTCCGCCCTGGGCCATGTCCGGCCGGCCACCGCCCTTGCCGCCAATCTGTTCGGCCACATGCGCCACGACCTCGCCGGCCTTGACCTTGCCCAAGGCCGCGCCGTGGACGCCACCGACCAGTGCGACCTTGCCATCACCGCCCGACGCGAGCAGCACCACGCAATCACCGAGCTTCTGCTTCAGCGTATCGACCGCGTCGCGCAGGACTTTCGCGTCCATCCCGTCGACACGCGCAGCCACCAACTTGATGTTGCCGATGGCCCGCGCCTGCGACGCCAGGTCGCCCGTCGCCGCACCGGCAGCCTTGGCTTTGAGCGCATCCAGCTCGCGCTCGAGTTTCTTTTGCTTGTCCAGGAGCTGGCGCAGCTTGTCGGCGACGTCATCCGCACCCGATGACAACATGCCCGCGACATCCGCGAGCCGATGCTCCTCCTCCGCGACGTGCGCCATCGCACCCGCGCCGGTCAGCGCCTCGATACGGCGGATGCCGGCCGCGACACCCGACTCCGACACGATCTTGAACAGGCCGATGTCGCCGGTGCGCGACACGTGCGTGCCGCCGCACAGTTCGGTGGAGAAATCGCCCATCCGCAGCACGCGCACCTCGTCGCCGTACTTTTCGCCGAACAGCGCCATCGCGCCGGTGGCGATCGCATCGTCGTAACCCATGTGGCGGATTTCCGCCGCGTCGTTGCGGCGGATCTGCTCGTTGACGCGATCTTCGATGCGGCGCAGTTCATCCGGCTTCACCGGCTGGAAATGCGAGAAGTCGAAGCGCAACCGATCGGGCGCGACCAGCGAACCTTTTTGCGTGACGTGCTCGCCCAACGTTTCGCGCAGCGCCGCGTGCAACAGGTGCGTCGCCGAGTGGTTCAACACGGTGGCCTGCCGGCGCGCGGCATCGACGCGCGCGAACACGCTGCTGCCGACGCGCAATGGTTCGCTGCCTTTCCATTCGCCGACGTGGCCGTGGAATTGCCCGCCGAATTTCCGGGTGTCGTCTACGATGAAGCGGCCGGACGCGAGTTCCAGCGCGCCGGTGTCACCGACCTGCCCGCCCGACTCGGCGTAGAAAGGCGTGCGATCGAGGATGACCGCTGCCGATTCGCCGGGCGCCAGTGCATCCACCGCGCGGCCGTCGTGAAGGATCGCGACCACCTTGCCGTCTTGCGCTTCCAAAGTTTCGTAGCCAAGAAATACTGTAGGAGCCAGCCTGCTGGCGACTTCCGCCGGCAACTGCGCCTTGCTTTCGAACTTGCTGGCGGCGCGCGCTCGTTCGCGCTGTGCTTGCATCGCGTGTTCGAAGCCATCCATGTCCACCGACATGCCGCGCTCGCGCGCGATGTCGGCCGTCAGGTCGACGGGAAAACCGTAAGTGTCGTAAAGGCGGAACGCATCTTCGCCGGGAATCGTCGCGCCCGATTTCGATGCGACTTCGTCGAATACCTTCATGCCGTGTTCCAGCGTTTCGCCGAAGCGCTGTTCCTCGGCGCGCAACGCTTCCTCGACGAAGGCTTGTTTCGCCGCGAGTTCGGGGTAGGCTTCGCCCATTTCGGCGACCAGCGGCGCGACCATGTTCCAGAAGAAGTCGCCGCGCACGCCCAGCATCCAGCCGTGGCGCAAGGCGCGGCGGATGATCCGGCGCAGCACGTAGCCGCGGCCTTCGTTCGACGGCAAAACCCCGTCGACGATGAGAAAGGAACAAGCGCGGATATGGTCGGCGATCACGCGCAGCGATTTGTTTTCGTGATCCGTGCAGCCGGTGAGCTTTTGTGCGGCCGCGATCAGGCGCTGGAACAAGTCGATCTCGTAATTGGAATGCACGTGCTGCAGTACCGCAGCCAGGCGTTCAAGGCCCATGCCGGTATCCACGCACGGCGCGGGCAGCGGCGACAGCGTGCCGTCCTCGGCGCGGTCGAACTGCATGAACACCAGGTTCCAGATTTCTATATAACGATCGCCATCCTCGTCGGGTGAGCCGGGCGGACCACCGGCAACATCGGCGCCGTGGTCGTAGAAGATTTCGCTGCACGGGCCGCACGGACCGGTGTCGGCCATCTGCCAGAAGTTGTCCGAGGCAAACGGCGCCCCCTTGTTGTCGCCGATCCGCACGATGCGTTCCGGCGGCACGCCAATCACGTCCTTCCAGATTGAATGGGCCTCGTCATCGGTGTGATAGACCGTGACCCATAGGCGATCCGACGGCAGTCCGAGAACCTTTGTCAGCAATTCCCACGCCCATTCGATCGCTTCCTTCTTGAAGTAGTCGCCGAACGACCAATTGCCCAGCATCTCGAAGAAGGTGTGGTGGCGCGCGGTGTAGCCGACCGAATCGAGGTCGTTGTGCTTGCCGCCGGCGCGCAGGCAGCGCTGCACGTCGGCCGCGCGCACATACGGCAGCTTCTCGCTGCCGAGGAACACGTTCTTGAACTGCACCATTCCCGAGTTGGTGAACAACAGGGTCGGATCGTTGGCCGGAACCAGCGGCGCGGATGGCACGATGGTGTGGCCCCGATCCTTGAAGAACTCGAGAAAGCGCGCGCGAATTTCTGCAGTTTTCATGCGGTTGCGTCGGAAATCTCAGGTGATGGCGAGTCGAGACGGCGCAACCGGCAGCCCGCCAAAGCCATGGCGGCACTCTAGTTGCCGGGATCGCCAACCTCGGAATGGGTGACGATTCTAACTGTGGCGGTGCTGAAACCGCGACGCAAGAGGAAGGCCGCGCGCTTGCCGCGCTCGGCATGGTCGGCGGCGGGCTTGCTGCCGTACTTCTTGCGCAGTTGCGCCATTGCCAGGGATTCCCAGTCGGCGTCCGTGGCGTCGATCAGCGCCCGAATCGCGGCGTCAATCAGTCCGTGCGAACGCAGTTCGGCCTGGATGCGCGCCGGTCCGTAGCCCTGCCCCACCCGCGCGCGCACGATCATTTCACCGAAGCGGGAATCGTCCTGGTAGTGCTGCTTTTGCAGGGTTCGAAGCGCGGACTCCGACTCTTCTTCGTCGCACCCCGCGTGTTCCAGCCGCGCACGCAACTCGCGCTGCGAGTATTCGCGGCGCGCGAGCATGCCCAACGCGCGATCGTAAGCGCTGCGATCACCGGGATCGCGGCGCCCCAATGACCCCCGCGTTTTTTCAGGCTTCGACTTCCTCGGCATCTTCGGTCGCCGCGACGCCGCCGCCCGCACGCGCGGCGTCCAGCAGCTTGGCGCGCAACGCGGTATCGAGTTCCTTGGCGGCAGCGGGGTTGTCCTTGAACCACTGGCGCGCGTTTTCCTTGCCCTGCCCGATCCGTTCGCCGCCATAGCTGTACCAGGCGCCGGATTTCTCGACCAGGTTGTTGAGCACGCCCAGTTCGATCAGCTCGCCTTCGTACGAGGTGCCTTCGCCATACAGGATTTCGAATTCCGTCTGGCGGAATGGTGGCGCCACCTTGTTCTTCACCACCTTCACGCGAGTCTGCGAACCGATCACTTCCTCGCCCTTCTTGACCGCGCCGATGCGACGGATGTCGAGGCGCACCGAGGCATAGAACTTCAGCGCGTTGCCGCCGGTGGTGGTTTCGGGGTTGCCGAACATCACGCCGATCTTCATGCGGATCTGGTTGATGAAGATCACCAGCGTGTTGGAACGCTTGATGTTGCCGGTGAGCTTGCGCAGTGCTTGGCTCATCAGGCGCGCGTGCAGGCCGACGTGCGAGTCGCCCATTTCGCCTTCGATTTCGGCCTTCGGCGTCAAGGCTGCGACCGAGTCGACCACCACCACGTCGACCGCATTGGAACGCACCAGCATGTCGGCGATTTCCAGGGCCTGCTCACCGGTGTCGGGCTGCGACACCAGAAGATCATCGACATTCACGCCAAGCTTGGCCGCGTAGCTGGGGTCGAGCGCGTGCTCGGCGTCCACGAACGCCGCGGTGCCGCCGTTCTTCTGGCAACTTGCAATGACCTGCAAGGTGAGTGTGGTCTTGCCCGAGGATTCCGGACCGTAGATTTCCACCACGCGGCCGCGCGGCAGGCCGCCGACGCCCAGCGCAACGTCCAGGCCCAGCGAGCCGGTCGAGACCGTGTCGATGGCCTCGGCGGTGCGGTCGCCCATGCGCATCACCGCGCCCTTGCCGAACTGCTTTTCGATCTGGCCCAGAGCGGAAGCCAGTGCGCGGCGCTTGTTGTCGTCCATTGCGTGTTCCTCAGACGGATTGTGCTTGACGCGAAGTATCGCGGGATCGGTTCTCACGGGTTGAGACCGCGGGATTCCGAAGACGTTGTCATTATTTCATACCACTTGCAAGGGAACAGCGGCGAGCACCGCGTTACTCCGTAAGAATTTTCTGAACACCTTCCAGCGCGACGGCAACCGTTTGGCGACGGACCGCGTCGCGGTCACCATCGAAACGGAGCA
>DATNAW010000054.1:0-9468 GCA_035572335.1 Rhodanobacteraceae bacterium | reverse complement strand
GGCGATGCGCTGCTGTTCGGCGCCGGCAAGTGGGCGACGGTCAGCACCTTCATGGGCGCGTTGCGTCTCAAGGTCGCGCAGGATCGCGGGTTGGTTGCTCAAAGCTGGAAACCGCTGTGGGTCACCGACTTCCCGATGTTCGAATACGACGAGGCCGAACAACGCTACGTGGCGCTGCACCACCCATTCACCGCGCCCAAGGTCGATGATGCGACGGCGCTTGCCGCCGATCCAGCGCACGCGGTCAGCCGCGGCTACGACATGGTCTTGAACGGCGCCGAGATCGGCGGCGGCTCGATCCGCATCCATCGCCCCGAGATGCAAAGCGCGGTGTTCCGCCTGCTCGGCATCGGCGAGGACGAGGCGCGCGCCAAATTCGGATTCCTGCTCGATGCGTTGAAGTTCGGCGCACCGCCGCACGGCGGTATCGCCTTCGGCATCGACCGGCTGGCGATGCTGATCGGCGGCACCGAAGCGATCCGCGACGTGATCGCGTTCCCCAAGACCACCAGCGCGCAGGATTTGATGACCGACGCGCCCAGCGTGGTCGATCCGGAGCAGCTCGCGGAATTGCACGTGCAGGTGCGTGACCCCGATTAGCGTGGCAGCGCGGCAAGTGTTTCCCTAGACTTTCAACCTTTCAGCAAACGGTATCGCCCATGGGACGTGGTCCATCCATCGCCGGCCGCAAGAATGCGCAAGACGCCAAGCGCGGCCAGGTCTTCACCAAGCTGGTGCGCGAAATCATGGTGGCGGCACGCACCGGCGGCGGCGACGTCAACGGCAATGCGCGGCTGCGCAGCGCGGTGGACAAGGCCATCGCCGCATCGATGCCGAAGGACAACATCGAGCGCGCGATCAAGAAGGCCACCGGCGAACTCGAAGGCGTCACCTACGAGGAACTGCATTTCGAAGGCTACGCGCCGGGCGGCGTCGCGGTGCTGGTCGAATGCGTCACCGACAATCGCCAGCGCGCCATTTCCGACGTGCGCCACGCCTTCACCAAGTTCGGCGGCAATCTCGGCACCGACGGTTCGGTCGCGTATTTGTTCAAGCGGATCGGCGTGCTGTCGTATGCCGGCGGCGCGGACGAGGAAAGGATCACCGACGCCGCCATCGAAGCCGGCGCCGAAGACGTGAAGGTGTGGCCGGAGGACGGCCAGATCGACGTGATCACCACGCCGGACTCGTTCGAAGCGGTGCGCGAAGCGATGGAAAAAGCGGGATTGAAGCCGGATCACGCTGAAGTCACGATGCGCGCGGAACTGGATGTGCCGGTCGCGGCAGACCAGGTCGAGGCGGTGCAGGGCCTGCTTGCGCGGCTGGACGAACTCGACGACGTGCAGGCCGTGCATTCCAACGCGGATCTGCCGGCGGGCTGATCGTGCATCCGGCGCGGCCGCTGCGCATCCTCGGCATCGACCCCGGCAGCCAGCGCACCGGCGTCGGTATCATCGAGGTCGATGCCACGGGGAGGCTGCGTTGCGTATTCCGCGCGACACTGCAGGTGGCGGGCGAGGAAACGTTCCCGTTGCGCCTTAAACGCATCTATGACGAACTCTCGGCGATCATCGGGGCCCAGTTGCCCACCGAGGCGGCGATCGAGCGCGTGTTCATGGCGAAAAACGCCGATTCGGCATTGAAGCTTGGCCAGGCGCGCGGCGCCGCGATCTGCGCCGCGGTCGGGTGCGGCTTGCCGGTCAGCGAGTATGCGCCGAATGCCATCAAGCAAGCCGTGGTCGGCAAGGGCCACGCCGGCAAGGAGCAGGTGCAGCACATGGTCGGAATCCTGTTGAACGTGCGCGATCCGTTGCAGGCCGACGCGGCCGACGCACTCGCGATTGCCATCACGCACGCACACCTGCGCGCGAGCGAGGCGCGTACCGGCATCGCGCCCGCGATGTGGGGACGGCGTCGATGATCGGCCGTCTGCGCGGCACCTTGATCACCAAGCGCCCGCCATGGGTGCTCGTGGAAACCGGCGGCGTCGGCTACGAACTGGAAGTGCCGATGTCGACGCTGTACGACCTGCCCGACGTCGGCAAGGAAGTGATCCTGCTGACGCACTACGCGCACAAGGAAGACACTGTCGCGCTGTACGGCTTCCTGCGCGATGACGAGCGCAACCTGTTTCGTGATTTGCAGAAAGTGTCCGGCATCGGTGCGCGCATCGCGCTGGCGGTATTGTCGGGCGTTTCGACGTCTGACTTCGCGCGGCTGGTGCAGGCGGGCGACGTGGCCGCGTTGACGCGCACTCCCGGCATCGGGAAGAAAACCGCCGAACGCATCGTGGTGGAATTGCGCGATCGCGTCGGCAACGTGGCGGCCGCCGCCCCGGCAGGCTCCGCGCCGGTTGCGCGCGACCCCCGCAGCGAAGCGGAAGCCGCCTTGCAGCAACTCGGCTACAAACAGGCCGAAGCCACACGGCTTGCCGCAGCAGCCGCGGCCGACGGTGATGATGCCGAAACGATCATCCGCAAGGCCTTGCGCGCGGCATTGGGACGATGACGGAAAATCTCGCAACCAAACCGGTGAATGCCGACCCGGCCAGGAAGGCCGTGCACCTGATGGTGTTGGGCGCGATCGGTGTGGTGTTCGGCGATCTCGGCACCAGCCCGCTGTACACCTTCAGCGAAGCCTTCGGCGACAAGCACGGCATGCCGGTGACGACGTTCAACGTGCTGGGCGTGTTGTCGCTGGTGCTGTGGACGCTGCTGATCGTGGTGGCGCTGAAGTACATCACCTTCATCATGCGCGCCGACAACAAAGGCGAGGGCGGCATCATGGCGATGATGGCGCTGGCACAACGCGCCACGCGCCAGTATCCGCGCACGCGCCGGCTGGTGGTGCTGGCGGCGGTGCTGGGTGCTGCGCTGTTCTTCGGCGATGGCGTGATCACGCCGTCGATCACGGTGCTGTCCGCGGTTGAAGGCCTTGGAGTGGCCGCGCCGGCGCTGTCGCATTGGGTCGTGTGGATCGCGGTGATCGTGCTGGTCACGCTGTTCCTGATCCAGAAGCGCGGCACCGGAAAAGTGGGCAGCATCTTCGGGCCGGTGATGTGCGTGTGGTTCATCGCACTCGGCCTGATCGGTGCGTACAACATCGCGAATCATCCCTTCGTGCTGCGCGCGATCAATCCGTGGTACGGGTTCAATTTCTTCGCGCACCACGGCGCCGGCGGATTTCTGGTCCTGGGTGCGGTGGTGCTGTGCGTGACCGGCGCCGAAGCGTTGTACGCCGACATGGGCCACTTCGGGCGCAAGCCGATCACGGTGGCGTGGTACGGCTTCGTGATGCCGGGCCTGATGCTCAACTATTTCGGGCAGGGCGCGTTGCTGGTCCACAATCCCGACGCGGCCACCAACCCGTTCTACCTCGCGGTGCCGCACTGGGCGCTGTATCCGATGATCGCGCTGGCGACCGCCGCCGCGGTCATCGCATCGCAGGCCGTGATCGCGGGCTCGTTCTCGATCATGCGCCAGGCGATCCAGTTGGGATTCCTGCCGCGGATGCCGGTGGTGCATACATCCAACGAGGAAATCGGGCAGATCTACCTGCCCTGGGTCAACCGGCTGCTGATGATCCTGGTAGTGCTGGTGGTGATCGGATTCGGTTCGTCCAAGGCGCTGGCCGGCGCCTACGGCATCGCGGTGACGGGCACCATGATCATCGACACGACGCTGTTCCTGATCGTGGCGTGGCGCATGTGGAAATGGAATCCGTTCGTCATCATCGGACTCGGACTGTTCTTCCTCACCATCGATCTTTCGTTCTTCGGCGCCAACACGCTGAAGGTCGAGGACGGTGGCTGGTTCCCGCTGGTGCTCGGGCTCGCGGTGTTCACGCTGCTCACCACCTGGCGGCGCGGACGCGACTTGGTGTTGCGCCAACTCAAGCACGGCGGTCTTGCGCTGGCACCGTTCATCGCCAATCTTGCCGAACATCCGCCGACGCGCGTGGAGGGCACCGCGATCTTTCTGGTCAGCGATCCTGATGCGGTGCCGCACGCGTTGCTGCACAACCTCAAGCACAACAAGGTGCTGCACAAGCGCAACGTGATCCTGACCGTCGAAACGCTGGAGACGCCGTACGCCGATTTCGACGAGCGCCTGGAACTGAAGGATCTCGGCAACGACTTCTACCTGCTGAAACTGCGCTTCGGCTTCGCGGACGATCCGAACGTGCCCGCCGCGCTGCACGAATGCGCCAAGCTTGGCCTCGAACTCAAGATGATGGACACGACGTTTTTCCTGTCGCGCGAAACCATCGTCGCCACCGATCGTCCGGGCATGGCGCTATGGCGCGACAAATTGTTCGCGTTCCTCGCCCGCAACGCGCTGCCGGCCACCGCGTTCTTCAGTATTCCGGGCAACCGGTTGATCGAGCTGGGCGCACAGGTCGAGATTTAGAACTCGTCTCCGGTCAACGGTTCGCACCGAGCGTAGCGCCGAAGGCGCGAAGTCGAAGTGCCGCTCGATACGGCAATCACCCGTGCTTCGACTTCGCGAAGCTTCGCTACGTTCGACACGAACGGTTGTACCCGGGCGCGTCTCGCACTTACCTGAACCGCAGGTTTCCGGACACAGCACATCGCAGCCCTCCCGCCGTGGCCGCATTACACTTCGCGCCCTCTTTTGCGGCACCGATGTGGACATGCACGCCACGGTTTCGGAATCACGGGGTTCGCCTCCGCTGCGCGCGTTGGCATTCGGCGCGCTGGGCGTGGTGTTCGGCGACATCGGTACCAGCCCGCTGTACACGCTGCAGGAAATCTTCAGCAGCGACTACGGCCTGCACGTCAGCGGCGCCAGCGTGTTCGGCGTGTTGTCGCTGGTGTTCTGGTCGCTGGTGCTGGTGGTCACGGTGAAATACGTGGTGTTCGTGATGCGCGCCGACAACAAGGGCGAAGGCGGTATCATGGCATTGATGGCGCTGGCGCAGCACAGCGTGCGCGGATTGCCGAAGCTGCGCTGGCAGGTCGCGGTGGTCGCGATCTTCGGCGCGGCGCTCTTTTATGGCGACGGCGTGATCACGCCCGCGATCTCGGTGTTGTCGGCGGTCGAGGGCGTGAAGGTCGCCGCGCCCGCGCTGACCCGCTGGGTGGTGCCGATCAGCGTGGTGGTGCTGCTGGGCCTGTTCGTGTTGCAGAAATTCGGCACCGCGCGCGTGGGCGGCCTGTTCGCACCGGTGATGTGCGTGTGGTTCACGGCTATCGCGCTGCTCGGGCTGCGCATGGTCGTGCGCGCGCCGGAAATCCTGCTGGCGTTGAACCCGTACTACGCAGTGCGCTTCTTCCATTCGCACGGCATCGCCGCGTTTCTTGCCCTGGGCGGCGTGGTGCTGGCGGTGACCGGCACCGAGGCGCTGTACGCGGACATGGGCCACTTCGGCAAGAAACCGATCCGCCTCGCGTGGTCCTGCTTCGTGTTCCCGGCGTTGCTGTGCAACTACTTCGGGCAGGGCGCGCTGATGCTGCGCCATCCCGAGGCGTCGGCCAATCCGTTCTACCTGCTGGTGCCGCACGCGCTGTTGATCCCGATGATCGTGCTCGCGGCGGTCGCGACCGTGATCGCCTCACAGGCGGTGATCTCGGGCGCGTATTCGATGACGCGCGAAGCGGTGCAGCTCGGCTTCTCGCCGCGCATGCGCGTGGTGCATACATCGAGCCGCATGTCCGGCCAGATCTTCGTGCCGTGGATCAACGGCATGCTGCTGGTGCTGGTGCTGGCGGCGGTGATCGGGTTCCGCTCTTCGGCCAACCTCGGTGCGGCGTATGGCATCGCGGTCACCGGCACGATGGTGACGACCACGTTGCTCGCGCTGCTGGTCGCCTTGCGCCAGTGGCACTGGAAATGGCCGGCGGTAATCGCGTTGGGCACGCCGCTTTTGATCATCGACTGCGCGTTCTTCGGCGCAAACCTGCTGAAGGTCGAACACGGCGGCTGGTTTCCGCTGGCGCTGGGCATCCTGGTGTTCACCGTGATGACGACGTGGCGGCGTGGCCGCGAACTCGTGCTGCGCCAGCTGAAACACGGCGGCATCGCGCTGGCGCCTTTCGTCGAAAGCATCGCCGAACATCCGCCGGCGCGCGTGCCCGGCACCGCGGTGTTCATGACGGCGAACCTGGGCGCCGTGCCGCATGCGATGCTGCACAGCCTGAAGCACTTCAAGGTGCTGCACGAACGCAACGTGTTGCTGAGCGTGGAAACACTGGAAACGCCGTACGCGGACCAGGCCGAACGCATCGAACTGCGCGACCTCGGTCATTCGTTCCACACGCTGACGTTGCGCTTCGGCTTCATGGAAGATCCCGACGTACCCGTGGCGCTGGCCGCCTGTGCGCAACCGGGATTGGCGTTCGACATGATGGACACGACCTTCTTCCTGTCGCGCGAAACGGTCGTCGCCACCAAGCGCCCGGGCATGGCGCTGTGGCGCGACAAGCTGTTCGCGTTCCTGTCGCGCAACGCGATGCCGGCGACCGCGTTTTTCCACATTCCCGGCAATCGCCTGGTCGAACTCGGCACGCAAGTGGAGATCTAGTGGCTGCGGCTTTCAGCTCTCAACATGAACCTTTTCTGGCTCGCGGTTCGCGCTGGCGTGACATGCACGGTCGATGCGCGCAAGATGCAGAACGCAGGCGCGCCCCGGTGCGCATGCATTCCACAGTCGAGCAAGGAGGTGCGACATGCCGGACAAGGAAGCGATTGCACGCGCGAAGAAGGACAAGCGCGAAGGCAAATCCGCCAGCACCCAGGCGGGCGAGTTCGTGCGCGAGGAGATCGAGCACGTACGCGAAGGCAAGCACGGCGCGCGTTCGACCGAACAGGCGATCGCGATCGGCTTGTCGGAAGCGCGCCGCGCTGGCGTGAAGGTGCCGAAGAAAGGCAAGGCCGCGAAGAAGTCGAAGGGCGGCAGGAAGACGGCGTCGAAAAAAACCGCTGCGAAGAAATCCTCCTCTAAACGGACCTCCGCCAGGCGGTCGCGCGCCAGCAGCAAGGCGTTGAAACGCGAAGGCCACTCCGCGGCATCGAAGAAGGCGCTTTCGAAACACGCCCGCAAGGCTGCGCGCAAACGCACCGCAAGCCAGCGTTCCGCTGCCGCGAAGAAAGGTGCGCGCACCAAGGGTGCGAAGGAACGTTCCGCGGCAGCGCGCAAGGCCGCCCGCACGCGCGCGAAAAAGAAGTGATGGTGGGACGCAGGCACACGGCAGTGCCTGCGTCTGCTTTTCACCGGCTGGGCTTTCAGTGCTTGTTCAATCGCAGCGCGCGCCGCTGCCATCGGGTTTGCACTGCGGCGGCCAGCCGTTGGCGTTCCAGAACCCGATGAACTTCATGCGCCTGAGGAAATCCTGGAACGCGGGATCGCGCCGCACCGACGCGTATCCGGGCGCCCAGACCAAATTGCCTCCCGGTTGCTGGGCGCCGGGCTCGAACGTGGCGAGGATGTCCGCGGCGTTCGGCCTGGGCTCGTACAGTCGAAGGCGATCGGGACGCACGCCAACTGCGGACTCGCGTTCTCCGATCGCGGCTTCCGCTTGCGGCCATCCAGCGGGATCGACCAGGGCTTCGGTGACGGCGACGAAGGCCTTTCTCGATCCGTTGCTTTCCGGCAGTTGTGCGGCAAAGCTGCGCGCTGCGGTGAAATCCCTCCGCCAAACGGCATTGCGCCAACGCGCGACACCCGTATACGTCGAGGCTTCGGTTTCCCGTTCGGGCAAGAGGTCGAGATACTTCTTCGCCTCGGCGTGGCGGCCGAGCACGTCCAGGTGCGTGCCCATGTTGTACGTCACCCAGTAGCCAAGCGGATCGGCGGCATAGGCGATTTCGAATTGCGCCAGCGCCTGTTCACCGTATCCCAGCCGCGACAGGAACATGCCATCGATGTTGTGCACGACGGGATCGGTGGGATTGAGGACCAACGCGATGTCGTACTCCCGTTTGACCGTGGCCCAGTCCTTGTCGCGCGAGGCGACCATGCCGAGCGCGACGTGTGCGTACAGATCGTTGGGGTCGATGGCGAGCGCGCGGTGCGCTTCGTGCAGCGCGGCGTCTTCCTTGCCTTCGCCTTCGAAGTCCGAAGCAAGATTGAGCGCGAGCAGGCCGTGCACGGGCGCATAGTCGTGCGCGCGCGCCGCCAGGGCGTCCAGGTCGCGCTCTGCCTTCACGTTGTCGGTCACGTCGTTGCTGGCAAGAAAGACGTGGCGCAATTGCAGATATTCGCGGAAGACCTGGGGATCGGGCGCGGGCGAACCGGCGCGCGCGAGACCGATGTGCAAGGTGAGTGCATTGGCGACGGCCTGCGCGATGTCCTGTTGCACGGCGAAAACGTCGCCGGTGCTGCGATCGTAATCCTGCGCCCAAACCGTGCGGCCCGTGGGGGTCTCGATCAGGCGCAGGTCGATGCGCAGCTTGTCGCCGGCTTCGCGCAGGCTGCCTTCGAGCGCATGCGTGGTGTGCAACTTTTCAGCCAGCTGCGGTGGATCGAAATCGTCTTTCCGCGCGATGGTTGCCGAGATCCCGGAAATGAGTCGCAAGCCGCTGACGCGGGCCAATCGTGTCGTCAATTCTTCGCTCAGGCCGGCGGCAAAAGCCGCTTCGTCCTTGTCGTCGCCGATCACCTGCAGCGGCAGCACGACGAGCGTCGGTGACGCCGGCGGCGCGGGAGTCCGCATGCGCAGGATGGTGACCGCGCCGAGCACCAACAATGCGCATACTGCGATCGCGATCGGGACGCGGTTCCGCCGCGGGCGCGGTACGGTTGGTTCGACTTCGGCTGCGTGCGATGCGTCGCTGTTGGTCGCCGCACTGTCGATCAAGGGTGGCGGCGGCCGATGCAACACGCGCGCATCGAAGCGATAACCCACGCCGTGCACGGTGTGGATGTATTGCCGCTGCGGAGAACGCCCGCCGAGGGCCTGCCGCAGCAGCGCGATCGCCCGATGCAGGACATTCTGGGTGACGTGCCGATGGCCCCACACCGCATCGAGGATGTCGTCGTGGGTCAGGGTCTTGCCGGGATAGCTGGCCAGCAACGCCAGCACGGCGAACGTCTTCGGCTCGAGCGCGACGTCCTTGCCCTCGACGGTGAGGCGGCGGCCATCGACGTCGATTTCGACGTCGTCGAAGGCGATCGTGCCCGATTCATTCGTCAGCACCACGAATCCGTCCCCCGACTTTGCCTGCGGCGGCTGCCTTCCTGCTTGCCGATAGCGTAGCCGGTTGCCCTGGCCGCGGGAAAACAGGCGCCTGGCAGGCGGCCTAAGCGATCCCACAGGTTTTCCTCAGGAATCCTCGCGCAACCTCAAGGTTTCCATCAAGCATTCCCGCCCCGGTTTGGCGAGATTGAGGCGGCGGCAGCAACCGTTCGCCGCCCAGCCACTGATGGAGGGAAACCACGCATGTTCGAGACTGCACGCAAAATTTCGTTGGCCCTGGGATTTGCCTTGCTCGCACTGCCGGCTGCCTT
>DATNAW010000053.1:0-17308 GCA_035572335.1 Rhodanobacteraceae bacterium | reverse complement strand
ATCCGGGCCTTGCACGCTTCGTGACCGAGAACGTCAACGTGGGCGCGACGCGGCTGGGTCGTTTCAGCATGGTGGAGTTGGCGCGTACGCCGGAGTTCCAGCACGCGGGGATTTAGGGGATTTACATGCGATCGTC
Organism: Rhodanobacteraceae bacterium; assembly: GCA_035572335.1. GTDB lineage: Bacteria > Pseudomonadota > Gammaproteobacteria > Xanthomonadales > Rhodanobacteraceae > 66-474. The sequence goes on along the minus strand of DATNAW010000053.1, from coordinate 17,172 downwards.
GTGATCGCGTTTGGGGGCTTTGGGGTATCGGAGAGGTTGCAGACGATGAATACCAGAACGGACGTTCCTGTCCCGACTTTCAACAACGACCACTCCGAATCAATGGCGGATATGGCAACGAGGTGGCAATCATGAGCGCGAATTCCGGTGCGGTCCGCAAGGGCGCGTCCCTGCAGACCTGGCTTATCGTCATCCTGCTGCTGGCGATCGTGCTGGCGGGCGTGGATTTCTTCCTGCTGAACCGGCACGACAGCCAGGACCGTTCGGCCGCGCAGCTCACCACGCAGATCCAAGTGAACTCGCAGCAGGTCGCGAACTTCGCCCTGCAGTCCGCCAACGGCAACATCGACGCGTTCAAGGAACTCAGCAGCACGCGCGCCACGATCGCGGCAGCGGTGCAGCACTTGAATGCCGGTGATCCCGCGACGGGCTTGCCCGCCTACGGCGACGCGATCGGCGTGCGTGATCCGATGGGCGCGCTTTCCAAATCGTGGGACCAGTTGAGCAAGGATCTCGGTGCCATCGAAGCCAACAAGGATGCGGTGCTGGATTCGGCTTCGCAGGCCGCCGCGTTCAACCAGCAGATGCCGGACCTGAACTCGAAGATCAACCAGGTCATCAGCATCCTGCAATCGAAGGGATCTTCCTCGCAGATCTATACCGCCTCACAGCTGCTGGTGTCGGGCGACCGCCTGATCCGCCGCGTGGGCGACGTGTTGCAGGGCGGCGCGGATTCCGCGTCGGCCGCCAACGGGTTGGCGCTGGACTCCACCAACTACGGCGCGACGCTGAAGCAGCTTTCCGATGATTCCTCCGGTGAAGCCGCGAAGATCCTCGCGGGCGTGCAGAAATCGTGGGCCGGGCTCGAAGCGCCGGTGCAGAAAGTGATCGCTGCCGCACCGACGCTGGTGACGGTGAAGACCGCGGCCACGCAGGCTTCGGTGGATTCGCAGGACGTCTTGCTGAAGGCCAACAGTGTTTCCAACGCGCTCGGCAAGTTGCCGCAGACGCGGCCGTTCCCGAACGTGTGGTGGGGCCTGTTGGGCGCCGTGGTGGCGGTGGTGTTCGCAGTGGTGCTGGCTTTCAGTTTCATCGGTGCCGAGCGCAAGCGCGCTTCCGAAAGCCGCAAACTCAATGAACGCAACCAGCAAGCCATCATGCGCTTGCTGGACGAAATGGGCACGCTCGCCGAAGGCGATTTGACGGTGAAGGCCACCGTGACCGAAGACATCACCGGCGCGATCGCGGACTCGGTGAACTTCGCGGTCGAGGCGCTGCGCTCGTTGGTGACCACCATCAACGAGACAGCCGTGCGGGTGTCGTCGGCCGCCCAGGAAACCCAGGCGACTGCCAAGCATCTGGCGGACGCCGCCAACCAGCAGGCCGAGCAGATCACCTCCGCTTCGTCGAAGATCAACGAGATGGCGGTCTCCATCGACCAGGTGTCGAAGAACTCCGCGGACTCCGCAGAAGTGGCGCAGCGCTCGGTGCAGATCGCGTCGAACGGTGCGCAGATCGTGCGCCAGACGATCAGCGGCATGGACTCGATCCGCGAGCAGATCCAGGAAACGTCGAAACGCATCAAGCGCCTCGGCGAGTCGTCGCAGGAAATCGGCTCGATCGTCGAACTCATCAACGACATCGCGGAGCAGACCAACATCCTGGCACTGAACGCGGCCATTCAGGCCGCATCGGCGGGCGAGGCGGGCCGCGGCTTCGCGGTGGTCGCGGACGAAGTGCAACGACTGGCCGAACGCGCCACCGGTGCGACGAAGCGAATCGAGACGCTGGTGCAAACCATTCAGACCGATACCAACGAAGCGGTCAGTTCGATGGAACAGACCACCACGCAGGTGGTGAATGGTGCACGCCTGGCCGAGGACGCCGGCACCGCGCTGGGTGAAATCGAAAAGGTGTCGAACAATCTCGCCGGATTGATTCAGGGCATCTCCAGCGCCGCGAAACAGCAGTCCGCGGCGGCCACCAACATCTCGTCGACGATGAACTCGATTCAGCAAATCACGGCGCAGACTTCGGTGGGCGCCAACCAGACGGCCGAATCGATCGGCAACCTCGCGCAACTCGCGCAGGAGCTGCGTCGTTCGGTGGCCGACTTCAAGCTGCCGGCGTAACGGCGGGAAGGCTCATGACCGCGGGCGACGACATGGTATCCACGGCAACCGGTTCCGCCGGTGTGGCTGCCGACGCGCCCTCGGGGTACCCAACTGGGCAGGCGCGCGGTGCTGACCGGAAACCGACGATGCGACTTGAAGAACACATCGACTTCTCGACCCTCGGCTGGGTCAAGCCGCAGATCGATGAACTGCTGTCGGAAGCGCGCCAGGCACTCGAAGCCTTCGCCGAAAACGCGGAAGACGTGCGTGCGATGCAGAGTTGCGTCGGCCTGCTGCACCAGGTGCTTGGCACGCTGCGCATCGTCGAACTGTACGGTGCCGCCGAGCTCGACCAGGAAATGGAGCATCTCGCGCAGGCGGTGCTCGACGGCAAGGTCGCCGACCGCGACGAGGCCATGGGCGCGTTGATGCGCGGCCTGGTGCAGCTGCCTGATTATCTGGATCTCATCGAAAGCGGCCACAAGGACATTCCGATCGTCCTGCTGCCGCTGCTCAATGAATTGCGCGATGCGTACGGCGAAGAACCCGCCGACCAGCGCGTGCTGTTTCATCCCGACCTCGATCGTCCGTTGCCGCCGGATGCGGCCGGCGCGCGTGCGGCGTATCCGTTCGCGGACCTGCGCCAGCGCGTCACCCAGATTCGCGCGCGCTTCCAGGTGCAATTGCTCGCGTGGACGCAGGGCAAGCAGCCGAACTTCGCGGAAATGCGCGACTGCATGGACGAGTTGCGCGCCGTGTGCCATGCCGAGTCCGCGCGCCGTTTGTGGTGGACCGCGGGCGGCGTGCTGGAAACCCTGCAGCAGGGACGGCTGGATCATCATCTTTCGAGTTTGCGGCACCAGTTCGGGCACCTCGACCGCACCATTCGCCACATGCAGGACCAGGGCGAGGACGTGTGCGACGACGAGGACGCGCGCGAACTCACCCGCACGCTTTTGTATTACGTCGCGCAAGCCGCGCCGGGCCCCGGCCGCAGCGAAGCCATTTCGCAATGCTTCGGGCTGGACCGTATGGTGCCGACCGAAGCGGAACTCGACCGCGCGCGCGCGGCGATGTCCGGGCGCAACCGCGCATTGCTGGATACCGTCGCCAAGGCCGTCCGCGAAGACCTCCTCCGCGTCAAGGAAGGCCTCGACATCTTCCTGCGCCGCGAAGACCGCAACCCGCAGCAACTCGCGCCGCAGGTCGAAGTGCTGCACCGGATCGGCGACACGCTGGGCGTGCTGGGTCTCGAAGCACCGGCCAGGATGATCGGCGAGCAGCGGCAGATCATCGTCGAGATGATCGACGGTAAGCGCGACGCCAAACCGGAAACGATTTTGGATGTCGCGAGCGCGCTGCTCTACGTCGATGCGTCGCTGGACGAACACATCGAGCACCTCGGCGCGGAAAGCCAAGCCGATGACGCGCTGCCGCGCAGCGAAGCGCGCAAGATCATGCGCGCGCTGATGCACGAGGCCGGCGCGAACCTCGGCAAGGTCAAGGAACACATCACCGCATTCATCGAATCTTCGTGGTCGCACGACCAGCTGGCCGACGTGCCGCGCCTGCTGACCGAAGTCGGCGGCGCACTTCGCATCCTCAACCTGGAACGTCCCGCGGAACTGGTCGAGGGCATCGACCGCTACGTGGGCAACGAACTGATCGGCGATCGCCGCGTTCCCACCGTCGACGAGATGGATCAGCTTGCCGATACCGTCGCGGGTGTCGAGTACTACCTCGAACTCGGGCACGACGCGAACGCCAGCGACAGCCGCATCCTCGAAGGTGCGCGGCACAGCCTCGAACTCCTGCATTACTGGCCGCTGCCTGCGCGCCGCGAACCTGCGCAGCCCGTCGAGACCATCGAGCTGCCGGCGCACGCACCGCAGCAGCCCGAAGCGGCATTGCCCGAGTCCGCGGAAGCGGAGACGGTTGCGCCCGTCCAAATGGCGGCACCCGTCGCATTGGTGCAAACCGCACCGCCCGCCGCCGAAGCGTTCACGGTTCCCGGCGTGGGCGCGGGCAAGTGGATCGACGTCGAAGAAGAGGTTCTGGAACCGATCGCCGGCGAAGGCACACCGGCGGACACGTCGTTTCAGGACGCAGCCGGCATCGACGAGGAAATCCGCGAGGTTTTCGTCGAGGAAGTCGGCGAGGAAATCGCCAACATCAACGTCAACCTGCCGGCCTGGAAATCCAATCCGGAAGACCTGGATGCGCTGAAGAACGTGCGGCGTTCCTTCCACACGCTGAAAGGTTCCGGGCGGCTGGTAGGCGCCGTGGCGCTGGGTGAATTCAGCTGGAAGGTCGAGAACATGCTGAATCGCGTGCTCGACCAGACCATCAAGCCCGACGCGAACGTGCAGGCACTGGTCGACACTGCGGTGGCGACACTACCCAAGTTGCATGCGGGTTTGCAGGGCGCGGGCGCGACGATCGATCCGCCGCTCGACGCCATCATGCAGACCGCCGACAAGCTCGCGTCCGGGCAGCCGGCGCGGGTGGAAGATCTCGCGCAGGGTTATCGCAAGGTCATGCGTCAGGTGCGCCGCTGGGTTCCGCTGGCGGAACCGGAGCATGCGGTCGAAACGGCGGCGGCTGCGCCGCTCGAACCGATCATCACCTCGCCGATCTCCGGCCTGCCGGTCGTCGATCCGATCCTGCTCGACGTGTTGCGCACGGAAGTCGGCCAGCACCTCGACGGCATGCGCGCCTACCTGGCGCGCGACGCGGCGTTCGACGCCGCGGTCGATGACGAACTGGTGCGTTCGGTGCACACGTTACATGGCGCCATCGCGATGGTCGGCGTCGATTCGCTGGCGACGATGCTGGCGCCGCTTGAGGTCTGGATCCGTCGCGTCCGCAGCGCCGATGCGGCGCTCGATCGCGAAGGCTGTGATGCGCTGCGTGATGCGATCGCGCTGACCGAGCACGTGATGGCGCAGTTCGATGCGCCGGTGCCGGACGTGCCCGACACCACGGCCCTGACCGAACGCCTGGAAGCGTTGCGCAACCGCTGGCCCGAAGCCTCGCCGCTGGGCAGTGCGCGGCATGCCGCGGAAACCCGCGCGCCTGCCGCGCCGTTCGAAGAAGAATCCGAAGATTCCGGTATTGCCGCCGTGGGCCTGGAATCGGCATCCACGCTGCCCACGGAAGACGATGCCACTGCGCTCGCCGCGCGCGAAGCGGCCGAACGAGCCGAACAGGAACGCATTGCCGCCGAACAGGCGGAGCAGGAACGCCTGGCCGCAGAGCGCGCCGAACAGGAACGCGCCGCCGCCGAAAAGGCGGAGCAGGAACGGCTTACGGCGGAACAAGCCGAGCGCGAACGCCTCGCCGCCGAACGAGCCGAGCGCGAGCGCATTGCTGCCGAGCAGGCCGAACAGCAACGCCTCGCCGAACAAGCCGAACAAGAACGCCTTGCCGCCGAACAGGCCGAGCAGGAACGCATCGCCGCGGAGAAGGCCGAGCAGGAACGTCTCGCTGCAGAAGAGGCGGAAGCCGAACGGGTCGCCGCGGAGCAAGCCGAGCGCGAACGCATCGCGGCCGAGCAAGCCGAACAGGAACGCATCGCTGCCGAGAAGGCCGAGCAGGAACGTCTGGCGGCAGAGCAGGCGGAACGCGAACGCCTTGCAGCAGAACAAGCCGAGCGCGACCGGATCGCCGCCGAAGAAGCCGAGCGGGCGCGCATCGCCGCAGAGCGCGCCGAACAGGAGCGGGCCGAACAGGAGCGGGCCGAACAAGAGCGGGCCGAGCAGGAACGCCTTGCGGTCGCGCGTGCCAAGGCCGAAAAGGAAATCGCCGCCTCGGCCTTCCCGCCGTTCCCGGACGACGCGCAGCCGGAAGGCGACCTCGATATCCCGGGCCTCGATCCCGAACTGGTCGAACTTTTCACCGAAGAGGGCAGCGAGCTGCTGGACGCCAGCGATGGCGCCTTGGCCGCACTGCGCGCCGCGCCCGGCGACGCCGAGGCGGTGCGCGAGTTGCAGCGCAACCTGCACACCCTCAAGGGCGGTGCGCGCGTGGTCGGCATCGCATCCGTGGGCGATCTCGCGCACGCGATGGAAACGCTGCTCGAAAAAATCGGCGACTCCAAACGCGCGCTCGCACCCGTTGAAGTGGATTCATTGGAGCGCGGCTTCGATCGCCTGCACGACATGGTCGAGCGCATCCGCCAGGGTCGTGCCGTGGCGGCGCCGGTCAACGCCATCGAGCGGTTCAACGCGCTGGCGGACGGCCGCTCAATCGTTGCCGGCGCCAAACCGGCTGCACCCGCGGAGAAGGCAAAGAAGCCGGCCGAAACCGCCGTGCCTGCGCCGGCCCCCCGCGAAGCGCCACGTCTGGTCGAAACCGAGTTGCATGCAGCCGCGGAGATGATCCGCGTGCGTTCCGACCTGCTCGACTCGCTGGTCAACGCGGCGGGCGAAGCGTCGATCTATCGCGCACGCCTGGAACAGCAGGTCGGCAACTTCCGCTTCAACCTGGTCGAACTGAACCAGACGGTCTCGCGCCTGCGCGAACAGTTGCGCAAGCTCGAAATCGAGACCGAAACCCAGATCCTGTCGCGCTACCAGCGCGAGAACGAAGCCGGCGAAGGCGCGACGTTCGACCCGCTGGAACTCGACCGCTTCTCCAACCTGCAGCAGTATTCGCGCGCGCTGGCCGAGTCGGTATCCGACCTGGCGTCGATCCAGGACATCCTGGATGACCAGACGCGCCAATCGGAAACGCTGTTGCTGCAACAGTCGCGCGTCAACTCCGATTTGCAGGACGGCCTGATGCGCACGCGCATGGTGCCGTTCGAATCGATGGTGCCGAACCTGCGCCGCACGCTGCGTGGCGCCGCCGACGAACTCGGCAAGCGCGCGCAATTGCGCGTGGAAGGTGCGCAGGGCGAAATGGATCGCAGCGTGCTGGAGCGCATGAAGGCGCCGTTCGAGCACATGCTGCGCAACGCGTTGACGCACGGCATCGAAGCGCCGGCCGAACGCGTCGCGCGCGGCAAGCCGATGGAAGGAACGGTCACCATCGAAGTCGGCCGCCAGGGCACCGAGGTGCTGGTGCGCGTGTCCGACGACGGCGCGGGTTTCGATCGCGATGCCATCCGCGCGAAGGCCATCGAGCGTGGCTTGCTGCAACCCGACGTGCCGGTTTCGGACGCGGAGTTGTTCAACTTCGTGCTGCAAACCGGCTTCTCGACCGCAGGCGAAGTCAGCCAGTTGTCGGGCCGCGGCGTCGGCATGGACGTGGTGGCCAACGAAATCCGCCAACTCGGCGGTTCGCTGGTAATCGAATCCGAACACGGCAAGGGCACCACGTTCAACATCCGCCTGCCATTCACGCTGGCGGTCACGCAGGCCATCACCGTTCGTGCGGGCGAAACGACGTTCGCGATTCCGATGACGTCGGTGCAGGCCGTGTCGCGCATCCGCCGCCAGGAAATGGCCGACCGCCTTGCTTCCGGCGAGCGCACCGTCAGCTACGCCGGCGAGGAATACACGCTGCACGATTTGTCGGAGCTGCTTGGCTTCGGTGCGGCGAGCGTTCCCGAGGAAGGCACGGGACAGTTGCCCTTGTTGATGGTGCGCGCGGGCGACCTGCGCGCCGCCATCCGCATCGATACCGTCATCGGTTCGCGCGAAATCGTGGTGAAGCCGATCGGTCCGCAGATCAGCAACGTGCCCGGCATGTTCGGCGCCACCATCCTGGGCGATGGTTCGGTGATGCTCATCCTCGACCTCGCACCGCTGGTGCGCCACTTCGAGGCCAAGCAGGCGGCCGCCACGGCCGCGATTGGCGAAACGGTGGAAATGCCCGAAGCACCGGTTACGATCGTGCGGACGGAATCGGAAGGCCCGCGCGTCGTCATGGTGGTGGACGATTCGATCACGATGCGCAAGGTGACGACCCGCGTGCTCGAACGCGAGCAGATGGAAGTCGTCACCGCGAAGGACGGCGTGGACGCACTGGAGAAACTCCAGGAATGCGTACCCGACGTCATGTTGCTCGACATCGAAATGCCGCGGATGGATGGTTTCGAGCTGGCCACGCACATGAAGAACGATGTGCGCTTCCGCCACGTGCCGATCATCATGATCACGTCGCGTACGGGCGAAAAACATCGACAGCGCGCGTTCGAGATCGGCGTGGATCGTTACCTCGGCAAGCCGTACAGCGAAGCCGACCTGCTGCACAACGTCAGCGAGATCCTGGAGGCCCGCCGTGCTTGACCAGAAGATTCCCGCACGGCCGCGAGTGGCGCTGGTATTCGGCGATGCGGATTCCGCACGCCATCTCCGCGACGCGGTGTCGAGCCAGGTCGAGATCGTCTATGACACGTCGGCCGCGGATTTCGACGTGTCGCGCGTGGCCGGATCGCAGGCCACCGCGGCGCTGGTGAACCTGGACGATTGCGAATCGCTGGACGGTGTTGAAGCGCGGCTGCAGGAAACGAGCGTCGCGGTGGTCTTCAACGATCCCGAGATTTCCAGCCAGCTCGAAGGCTGGGCGCAGGCGCGCTGGCTGCGGCACCTGACCGCCAAGTTGAGCGGCAGCAGCGATTTCGATCCGCCGCGGCCGCTCGTTGCGCAGATGGCGTCGGTCGTTGCCGAGGCCGCGTCCGTTGCCGAAGACCTGCCGGAAACATCCATCGCCGACGCGGCGGTGGCGATCGTGGAAAGGCCGTTGTCACCCGCCGAGATCGAATCGATGACGGCGGATTTCGGCGCAATGCAGGAGCCGTTGGAAAGTCACGCAGATATCGGCGAAACGACGGCGCCGGCTTCCCTGGTTGCCGACGTTGGCAACCGGGAATTCTTGCTAGCCGACGCGGAGCCCGAAGCGCAGATGCTGCCGGCCGCGACCGCGCCGGATGCGATGGACATCGTGGCGATGCCCGAACCCCACGCCGAACACGCTGACGCCGATGCACTCGATGTCGACACCGAAGCTTTGTCCGCGATGATCGATGCGCGTCTGGCGGCCGCAGAAGGCGAGCCCGAGCCGGAATCGCCCGAGGTCTGGCGCGAAGTCGACGGTGGCAACGTTTCCGCGATCGAGCTTCCGCCGATCGAACCGGCACCGATTGCATCGGCGCCTGCCGACGCATCACAACCCGAAGTATCCATCGACGACGCCGATGTATTGAAGGCGCTGCCTTCGCTGGACGATTGGCAACTGGTCGATCCGGACGTTCCGGCGGCGCCAGCCCCGAGTCCGCGGCGTGACGAGCGTACAATGCCCGCCCTTTCGATCGATTTCGCGGGCCTGGAACTGGTGCCGGTGGAGACCGTCGTGCCTGTTGCATTGAATTCGGAACCCATCGAACGCTGGATGCACGTCGGCAGCGAAAAGGGCAACGCGGCCGGCAACGTGCAGCCGCCCCCCGCAAAATCCGGAGGTGAACGCGCATGAGCGCAGCCCAGGCTTTGCCGCGTGAAATCCGCGGCGTCATGCTGCCGGTGACGGGCGGCCGTGTGCTCGTGCCCAACACAACGATGGCCGAAGTGATTACCTACGCGCAGCCGGCGACGATCGCCGATGCGCCGGAATGGTTGCTGGGCCGGTTGGCATGGCGTGGCTGGGGTCTGCCGGTGCTGGCCTTTTCGGTGCTTGCCGGAGTTGCCGAACACGAACCCACCGACAATACCCGCGTCGCCATCCTGAAGGCGTTGAACGGGCATGCGCGGTTGCCGTATTTCGGCGTCCTGTGCCAGGGTTTTCCGCGCCTCACGCTGATCTCGGAAGAGATGCTGATCTCCGACGAAGAGGCGGGTGCCGTACCCGCCGGCGTGCGCGAGCAGGTGCGCGTGCACGACGAATCGGCATGGATTCCCGATCTCGGCGCCATCGAAAACCTCGTCGTTGGCGCGCTCGCGACGGCTGCCTGATCGTTCTTTCGCCGCGGCGCGTTTTCCCTTCGAGTCAGAAATCGCCGTAGCGGGCTTGCAATGCCGCGACCGCGGCCAGCCCGGCGGTTTCCGTTCGCAAGACGCGCGGACCCAATGCGAGCGCGCGGAAACCCGCATTGCGCAACGCGTCCAGATCGTTGTTGTCGAAGCCACCTTCCGGTCCGACCGCCAGCACCACGTCCGGGGTTGCCGATCCGGCGTTTCGCAGGCGCGTGGCTCCGCCGGGATGCAGCATCCAGCGGGTTTGCGCGTCGTTCGCCGGATGCGCAGCCAGCGTCGCCGTCAGGGTTTCGGGCGGGCCGATTTCCGGCAGCACGTTGCGCCCACATTGCTCGCACGCGGCGACGGCAACGGCGCGCCAGTGATCCAGCCGTTTTTCGCGGCGGCTGCCATCCAGCCGCACTTCGCTGCGCGCGCTGGCCACCGGCCATATCCTCGCCACGCCGAGCTCGGTCGCTTTCTGGATGATCCAGTCCATCTTTTCACCGCGCGCCAGCGACTGGACGAGCGTGATGCGCAGCGGCGATTCCCTTCCGGGTGCATCCATGCTTTCGACCTGGACCTTGGCGGCCCGCGGATCCGCACTGGTCAGCTTGGCGTGATACTCCCTTCCATCGCCATTGAAGAGGGTCACGTCGTCCCCGGCCTTCAGGCGCAGTACCCGCAACGCGTGCCCACTCGCTTCCCGCGGCAGCGGAAAGGTTTGGCCTGGCATCAGGGGAACGTTGACGAAGAGCCGGATTTCTCGCATGGACGGGAATCTTCCGCGGAAGGCGGGGTCAAAAGTATGAACGATCTCTGTCGCGACGTTGACCGACCGTGGTTGAAAGGCGGGCGCGGGCGCACAATGATCATCCGGCACACCTAGGAGGCCGAACATGAACAAGCAACTTCTCGTCACGGCACTGCTGGCGCTGTGTGGCGGGGCGGCACTTGCCTCGCCAGCCTTCGCGCAAAACAGCCCGAACAACGCTCCCACCACGACGCAGGCGACCGCGACTGCAGCAAATCAGTCAGCCACGTCCACCCCAAACGGCAAGCGCGCGGTACCGCCACTCGACTCCCGGCTGTGCATCCGCGACACGGGCAGTCATATCCCGCCGCCCAAGGGACAGTGCCTGCCGGTGGCTGGCAACAGCTACAGCCAGAAGGACATCCAGAACACCGGTGCCAACAATGTTGGCCAAGCGCTGCAGATGCTCGATCCGTCGGTGACGGTGCGCGGGCACTAAAGTTCGGTTGAAGTCGTCCGGGCAACCCTGAAAGCCGTTCCGCGCACTTCCCGTGCGCGGAACCCGCCGTCGCGATATTGACTCGCGCCGCGTGCCTGTCTAGCTTTCAGGCATGCGCAAGCGGAAAGCCAAAACAGAACTGACCGAGGTAGAGCGGCCGCACGTGGCCGCCGAAGCCGCGGGCATTGATGAGCTTGCCGCGCAGCTCGCGGTCTACCTTCCTCCGGAACAGATCGAACGCGTCCGCGGCGCCTATGCGGTAGGCGCGCGCGCGCACGCCAGCCAGAAGCGCAAGAGCGGCGAGCCCTACATTACCCATCCGCTCGCGGTGGCCGCGATCCTGGCGGGATTGCGGCTGGATGCCGAAACCATCATCGCGGCAATCCTGCACGACACGCTCGAAGACACCGGCATGACCCGAGTGCAGCTCGAGGCCAGCTTCGGCACCACGGTCACCGAGCTGGTCGACGGCGTCACCAAACTGGAGCGGGTGGATTTCGCCAGCCGCGTGGAAGCCGATGCCGAGAGCTTCCGCAAGATGCTGCTGGCGATGGCGCGCGACCTGCGGGTGATCCTGATCAAGCTGGCCGACCGCCTGCACAACATGCGCACGCTGTCGGCGATGGCGCCCGACGCGCGCCGGCGCATCGCGCGCGAGACGCTGGACATCTACGCGCCCATCGCGGCGCGACTCGGCATGAACGCTATCCGCGCCGAATTGCAGGATCTCGGTTTCCGCAGCCTCTATCCGGATCGCTACAAGATCATCGCGTCGCGCATCAAGCGCACGCTCGGCAACCGCCGCGAATCGATGGCCAGGATCGAGATGGCGCTGGCGGAACGCCTGGCGGCCGACGGCATTCCCGTGCGCATCATCAGCCGGGTGAAGGCGCCGTACAGCATCTGGTCGAAGATGAAAAGCGAGCACAAGACCTTCGACCAGTTGATGGATGTATACGGCTTCCGCCTCATTACCGATACCGTCGCCCATTGCTACCAGGCATTGGGCTCCGCGCACTCGCTGTTCAAGCCGGTGGAAGGACGCTTCAAGGATTTCATCGCGATTCCCAAGGCCAACGGCTATCAGTCGCTGCATACGGTTTTGTTCGGTCCGTTCGCCGCGCCCATCGAGATCCAGATCCGCACCGAGGAAATGGACACGGTCGCCGAGCGCGGCGTGGCGGCGCACTGGTCGTACAAGCAGGACGCGATTCCCTCGAACAGCGCGCAGTCGCGCGCACGCGCGTGGGTCGCCGGCTTGGCCGATTCGCAGGCGGCGACGCCGTCGTCGCTGGAATTCTTCGAGAACGTCAAGGTCGACCTGTTCCCAGACGAGGTGTACCTGTTCACGCCTGCGGGCGACATTCAGGCGCTGCCGAAAAACGCGACGGCGCTGGACCTCGCGTTTGCCGTGCACACCGACGTCGGCATGCACGCGGTCGCGGCGCGCATCGATGGCAAGCTCGCATCGCTGCGCGCGCAACCGTCCTCGGGGCAAACGGTGGAAGTGATCACCGCCCCGTCGGCCGCGCCCAATCCGTCGTGGCTGGATTTCGCCGTGACCGGCAAGGCGCGCGCGGCGATTCGCCAATACCTGAAGCACCTGCAGCACGAGGATGCGATCGACTTCGGCCACCGCATGCTGGAAAGCGCGCTGGACACCAGCGGTTCGAGCCTAGACGCGGTGCCGCCGGAGGCGCTGGATCGCTACCTCGTCGACAACAACCTGCGCCGCCTCGAAGATCTGCTGTCCGACATCGCGATGGGCAACCGCATGCCCGACCAGGTTGCGGCCAAGCTGATCGCGCTGGGCGGTTCGGTGATTGGCATCGCGCAGCATCGCGCGGAAAAGATCCGCATCAGCGGCGCCGAGCGCGGCATCCTCAGTTTCGGCAATTGCTGCCATCCGGTGCCGGGCGACGACATCGTGGGCTATCTGTCACCCGGCAAAGGCATCGTCGTGCATCGCGTCGAATGCCCCAATGTCACCGAATTGTTCAAGCTGCCCGAGCGCCGTGTCGAGATCGGCTGGGACAGCGAAGTGCAGGGCGACTACCGCGTCGAGTTGCGGGTGGAAGTCGTCAACCGGCCAGGCGTGCTGGCGACGGTTTCCGCCGCGATCGCGGAAGCCAATTCCAATATCGACGACGTGAAGTACATCGAGCGCGGCATCCAGGCCGCCACCTTGATCTTCACTATCGAAGTGAAGAGCCGCAAGCATCTCGCCGACGTGATGCGGCGCATCCGCAATACGAAGGTGGTGAACGGCGTCTATCGCTACCCGTTGTAGCAGTTGATCGTCACGATGCGGCAGGCGCCGCTATGCTTCGTGGTTGCCTGATCCATCCACGGAGCCGCCATGTCTCGCGAACCTGTCCATTCCAATGCCGCGCCCAAGGCCATCGGCCCGTATTCGCAGGCGGTCCGCAGCGGCAACACGCTGTACCTGTCCGGGCAGACGCCGCTCGATCCCGCCACCGGTGAAATGGTGGCTGGCGGCATCGAGGCGCAGGCGACGCGCGTGTTCGAAAACCTGAAGGCCGTGCTCGCAGCGGCCGGCGCTTCGTTCGACGATGTCGTGCGCGTGGCGATCTACATGACCGACCTCGGCAACTTCGGCGCCGTCAACGAAGTCATGAAGAAATATTTCAACGAGCCGTATCCTGCGCGCTCCACGATCGGCGTGGCGGCGCTGCCACGCGGTGCGGCGGTCGAGATCGATGTGATTGCGGTGACCGGTGGCTGACGTGCCTGTCGTGCATCGCTGATCGGTGGCATCGGCTAACCTTGCGCGGGTGATGACGCCAGCCGATAGAAGCCCTCTTCCGGGCAGCGATCCCGGCCGCGCGCCGGTGTCGACGCTGCCCGGAGTCGGCCCGGCGCTCGCGGACATACTGCGCAAACTCGGCATCGAGCGCGTGCAGGATCTCTGGTTCCATCTGCCGCTGCGTTACGAGGATCGCACGCGCATCACGTCGATTCGCGATCTCGTCGCCGGCGAATCGGCGCAGGTCGAAGGCGTGGTCGAAGCGATCCAGACCGGCTTCCGCCCGCGGCCGCAATTGCGCGTGGCGATCACCGATGGGTCGCGCGAGACGCTGGTATTGCGCTTCTTCCATTTCCGCCGCCAGCAGGCGCAGCAATTCGCGCCCGGCGTGCGGCTGCGGTGTTACGGCGCGGTCCGCCATGGCCAGCACGGCCTGGAAATGGTGCACCCGCAATACCGCGTGTTGCGCGGGGAATCCGCGGTCGAAGACACCTTGACGCCGGTCTATCCCGTCACCGAAGGATTGGGCCAGCAGCGCCTGCGCGGCGTGATCGAAAAGGCGCTGGCGCGCCTGCCTGACGAAACCGCGCTGGAATTGATCCCATCGGAACTGCTGGAATCGTTGGGTTTGATGCCGTTGCGCGATGCGCTGTTGGGCGTGCACCGGCCGGCGGCGGATGCCGACGTGGCTGCATTGCTGGCGGCCAGGCATCCGGCGCAACAGCGGTTGGCGTTCGAAGAACTGCTGGCGCACCACATCAGCCTCAAGCGGATGCGGGCGCGGGTACGCAAACATCGCGCGCCCGCATTGCCGGCCGACGCCGGATTGCGGCAGCGCTTTCTCGAAGGCTTGCCTTTTGCACTCACGCGCGCGCAGGCACGGGTGGCGCAGGAAATCGGGCGTGATCTCAAAAAAAACGTGCCGATGCTGCGGCTGGTGCAGGGCGACGTCGGCTCCGGCAAGACGGTCGTGGCCGCGCTCGCGGCGCTGCATGCGATCGCGAACGGCCGGCAAACCGCATTGATGGCGCCGACCGAACTCCTGGCCGAGCAGCATCTGCGCAGTTTTCGCGCGTGGTTCGAACCGCTGGGCACCGACGTGGTGTGGCTGGCAGGCAAGGTGACGGGCCGCGCGCGCGCCAAGGCGTTGGCGCAGCTCGCGGCGGGCGTGCCGATCGTGGTCGGCACCCACGCGCTGATGCAGGAGGGCGTCGAATTCGCGCGCCTGGGACTGGCGATCGTGGACGAGCAGCATCGCTTCGGCGTGCAGCAGCGGATGGCGCTGCGCGACAAGGGCCAGACGAATGGCGAAGCACCGCACCAACTGGTGCTGACCGCGACGCCGATCCCGCGCACGCTGGCCATGAGCGCGTATGCCGATCTCGATGTGTCCACGCTGGATGAATTGCCACCCGGGCGCACACCGGTTCGTACGGTCGCGATCGCCAATACCCGCCGCGATGAAGTCGTCGAGCGCATCCGCGCCGCCTGCGCGGAAGGGCGGCAGGCGTATTGGGTGTGCACGTTGATCGAGGATAGCGACCAGTTGCAGGCGCAGGCTGCCGAAGTCGCGCACGCGCAACTCTGCGCCGCGCTGCCGGAACTCAGCGTCGGGTTCGTGCACGGACGCATGAACGCGAACGACAAGCAGGCGGCGATGGATGCGTTCAAGGATGGCCGCACCGCTTTGCTGGTGGCGACCACCGTGATCGAGGTGGGCGTCGACGTCCCGAATGCCAGCCTGATGGTGATCGAAAACGCGGAACGCTTGGGTCTTGCGCAACTGCATCAATTGCGCGGACGGGTGGGGCGCGGCGATGTCGCATCGAACTGCGTCTTGCTGTACCAGCCACCGCTGTCCGGGTTGGCGAAACAGCGCCTGGAAACCCTGCGCGAGACCAATGACGGTTTCGTGATCGCGGAAAAAGACTTGCGCCTGCGCGGGCCGGGTGAGTTGCTGGGCACGCGCCAGACCGGCGAGATGGGTTTCCGGGTGGCCGACATCGTGCGGGATGCGCCCCTGATGCCGGCCGTGCAAAGGGTGGGAACCGCGATGCTGCGCGGGCATCCGGCCTTGGCGCGGCGGCTGGTGGAGCGCTGGATTGGCGCGGCGGCGCGGTTCGCGGAGGCCTGAAGCGGCTTGCCTGCGCGGGCCGGGCCGGGTTACAATTCCGCCCTTGCCCGCAGCAATCCAACCCAGGCGAACACCCATGAAAGCCGACATCCACCCCGATTACCACCCGGTGGTCTTCCAGGACGCCGCGTCCGACTTCGCGTTCCTCACGCGTTCGACGATGACGAGCGACGAAACCATCAAGTGGGAAGACGGCAACGAATACCCCGTGATCAAGGTCGACATCTCGTCGGCTTCGCACCCGTTCTATACCGGCAAGCAGAAGGTGATGGACGCGGGCGGCCGCATCGACAAGTTCAAGAAGCGCTACGCCGGCAAGTGAGTTCAGGACGAACTCATCCCGGACAGCACATGGATGTGCGCTGAGCCCGGGATCCAGTGCGGTTCAAAAAACCAAACGCCTTCCACGCGCAAGCATGGAAGGCGTTTTCGTTGCCGCATGCCGATCGCCACACCTGCGTACGCAGCCGCATCGTGCGATAATTGATCGATTCAATTGAACGAAAACGCGCGCGCAGCGCGTGCTTCCAAGGAGTCCCCAGTGTCCAACAGCAACGTCACCCTGACCACCCCCGATCATTCCGTATCCCTGCCGCTGGTGGAGGGCAGCCAGGGGCCGAGCTGCATCGACATTGCGCCGCTCTACAAGGAAACCGGGCACTTCACTTTCGATCCGGGTTTCGCCGCCACCGCCGCGTGCAAGAGTGCGATCACCTTCATCGACGGCGAGAAGGGCGTGTTGCTGTATCGCGGTTACCCGATCGAACAGCTCGCCGAGCAGTCGCGTTTCCTGGAAGTGGCTTACCTGCTGCTGGAAGGCGAACTGCCGAACGCCGAGCAGATGCACGCGTTCGAGGACCAGGTGACGCACCACACGATGATGCACGAGTCGGTGAAGAACTTCCTGCACGGTTTTCACTACGACGCGCACCCGATGGCGATGCTGTGCGCGGCAATTGCGTCGCTGTCGGCGTTCTATCACGACACCGTCGACAACGAAGATCCGGCACAG
>DATNAW010000052.1:0-10701 GCA_035572335.1 Rhodanobacteraceae bacterium | reverse complement strand
ACAATTCCGGCGCGGACATCCCCGCACCGCCTGGCGTTCCGTAAGCCTGCGACAACGATTGTGGCGGATACCCCATCACGCCCAGCGGCGCGAGGTACGGCGGCGGCGGCGAAGACGTCAGGTATTGCTTGCCGTTCACCGTGCCCACGCATTCGTACATCGCGGGCAGGGGCGACGGTGCGGGTGGCACATAGACGCGCGGCGATGACGCACTACTTGCCGCGACTTCCGGCGCGGTGGCAGCCGGCGGGGGCACGTAACCCGCCGGCGCGCGGCTCGGCACGTCGAGGACAGTCTGTTTCTGGCCCGCGGGGCACGCGCGATCCTGGTAACTCACGCTGCCGTTCGCGGCGGTGCAGCGATATACCTGCGCATGCGCGTTCGCGCACCAGGCGGTGCAGGCGATGACCAGGACGGCAAGCGTGGCCTTCATGCGGCGATCTTACGCCGCGCCGCTCACGAACGAAGCCCGACGCCCTTCTGCAACAACCACAACGCGAAGCCGCCCAACACGATCACGAATGCGAGCATTACGACGTAAGCGATCCACACCGGCACGTCACCGACGCCGAGGATGCCATAACGAAATGCGTTGACCATGTAGAGGATCGGATTGACCCTCGACATTTCGCGCCACGGCGAGCCCAGCATGCTGATCGAGTAGAACACGCCACCGAGATAGCTGAGCGGCGTCAGCACAAAGGTCGGCACCATCTGGATGTCGTCGAAGCGCTTGGCAAAGGTCGCATTGATGAAGCCCGCCAGCGAGAAGATCGTGGATCCGAGCAGCACCGTGGTCACCGCGACCAGCGGATGCGCGAGGTGCAACGAGGTGAAGAACAGCGCGATGCCCAGCACGATGATGCCCACCAGCACGCCGCGCAGCACCGCGCCCGAAACGTAGCCCGTCAGCACCACCCAGTTCGGCATGGGCGAGGCCAGCAATTCCTCGACATAGCGCCCGAACTTGGAGCCGAAGAAACTCGAAGTGATGTTGCCGTAGCTGTTGTTGATGATGCTCATCATCACCAGCCCCGGCACGATGTACTGCATGTAGGTGAACCCGTGGATCAGCCCGACGCGGCTGCCGATGACCTTGCCGAAGATCACGAAGTACAGCGTCATCGAGATCGCGGGCGGCACCAGCGTCTGCGTCCAGATGCGCAGCATGCGGCGCACTTCGCGGCGCGTGATGGTGCCGAGCGCGACCAGATTGGCACGCACGCGTACGGACCCGGCGTAAACCGGCGCAGGGTTGGCCGGCGGGTGCGCGAGATCGTTCATGCCCTGGTCCCATTGTCGTTGCGTTCCACCAGCCGCACGAACAATTCCTCCAGCCGGTTGGTCTTGTTGCGCATCGAGGTCACCGTGATGCCGCGCGCCGTCAACGCCGCGAACAGTGCGTTGAGGTTGTGCGTGCTGGGCATCTCGGCTTCCAGCGTCTGGTCATCGATGCGCACCAGCTTCACGCCGTCGAGTTGCGGCAGCATGCCGTCGAAGCCCGTCACGTCCAGCACGAACGACTGCACGTCCAGCTTCGACAGCAGGCGCCGCATGGAAGTGTCTTCCACGATCTCGCCGTGGTCGATGATCGCGATGTTGCGGCAAAGCTGCTCGGCTTCTTCCAGGTAATGCGTGGTCAGGATCACCGTGGTGCCGGCTGCGTTGATGCCGGTGATGAAATGCCACATCGAGCGGCGGATCTCGATGTCCACGCCCGCGGTCGGCTCGTCCAGGATCAGCAGCCGCGGCTCGTTCATCATCGCGCGCGCGATCATCAGCCGGCGTTTCATGCCACCCGACATCATGCGGGTCTGCTGGAACGCCTTGTCCCAGATGCGCAGTTCCTTCAGGTATTTCTCGGCGCGCGGCTTGGCGATCGCACGCGGAATGCCGTAGAAACCCGCGACGTTCACGCAGATGTCGAACGGACTCTCGAACTGGTTGAAGTTGATTTCCTGCGGCACCAGCCCGATCTGCCGCATCACGCCGCCGCGGTCGGCGTGGATGGACAAACCGAACACGCGCGCATCGCCGCCACTCGGATTGACCAGCGATGAAAGAATCCCGATCAGGGTGGATTTGCCCGCGCCGTTGGGGCCGAGCAGCGCGAAGAAATCGCCCTGCGCGACCTTCAACGAGACGCCCTTCAGCGCCTCGACGCCGTTGGAATAGGTCTTGCGCAGGCCGACGACTTCGAGCGCCGGAACGGCGCTGGAGGCGGAGCTTGCGGGCTTGGAGGAAGGGATGTTGGGCGAAGCGGAATCAGCGGGCATCCCCTATTATAGAAGTTTCGCCTGCACGGCCACGTGCCGAACGGCCCATGATCGAGCACTTCCAACTCAAGCTGGCCGACAGCCACATGCTGGCACCGAGCGTGCGCCACCTGGCGTTCGAACGCGCGGACGGCACGCCGTTCAAGTTCACCCCCGGCCAGTTCATCCAGATCCACTTCAATTACGACGACGGCAAGCCGACCAAGCGCAGCTATTCGGTGGGCACGCCGGTTGCCGACGGCGAAGCCGGCCGGCTGGAAATCGCGGTTTCCTATGTCGAGGGCGGCTCCGCCACCAAGCTGCTCGGCGGCCTCGAACACGGCGGCACGGTCGTCGCCAGTGGTCCGTACGGACGCTTCTGCCTGATGGACGACGATGCCAACCAGCGCTACCTGCTGATCGCGACCGGCACCGGCATCACGCCTTACCGCGCGATGCTGCCGAAGATCGAGCGGCTGATCGCCGAACGCGGCATCCGCGCCGCGCTGCTGTACGGCGCGCGCAACGAGCAGGAACTGCTGTACGGCGAGGAATTCGAAGCCTTTGCCGCCAAGCACCCCGGGTTCACCTTCCACGCCTGCCTGTCGCGCGTCGCACGCGCGGCGCCGCGCCCGAACGATCGCCGCGGCCACGTGCAGGACGCACTGCCCGAATTGCAACCGCATCCCGAGCACGACATCGCGTACCTCTGCGGCAACCCCGACATGATCGACGCCAACTTCACCCTGCTGAAGGAACTCGGCCTGCCGATCAAGCACATCCGCCGCGAGAAGTACGTGTCGTCGCGGTAGATGCAGCCCGCCGGACTCTATACCTCCGCCGGCAGCCGTCCGCGCACGTTTTCGGCGTCGAACGGGCCGGGCATGGCGATCAGGTTACGCGCAGCGTCGACCTGGCCCCAGGTGTTCCACAGCAGCACCCCGCGCACACGGCCGGCGTCGAGGTAGTACACGACGCCTTCGCGGAAAGGCGTGACCCATTGCTCGACGGTTTCGAGGCGCGAGTCGAGCGTGCCGACGGCTTCGTAGCCGAGGTCGAACAGGTCGGAATAGAAGAACGGCAGTTCGTCGTAGGGCGCGTCCAGCCCGGCCATGCACTTGCCGGCGCGCGTGCCCATGGTGATGGCGGCGTTCTCGTGTTCGACGCGGATGCGCTTGCCCAGCGCGGGCGCCGGGAACGACGCCACGTCGCCGGCCGCGTAGATGTCGGGGTCGGACGTCTGCAGGTGCTCGTTCACCACGATGCCATTGTCCACCTTGAGGCCCGCCGCTTCGGCAAGTTGCACGTTGGGCGTGATGCCGAGGCCCGCGACCACAGCGTCGGCGTCGAGCGTGCTGCCGTCCGAGAGTTTCAGGCGCGCACCCTGCGCGCTGCCGCTGCCGCTTTCGACGGTGACGCCCGCGCGCACGTCCACGCCCTTCTCGCGGTAGTACGCGGTGACGGCGTCGGCCAGCGAATCCGGGTACACGCGCGCACCGATCGCATCGTCGGGGAACAGCATCGTAACCTTGCAATCGTTCATCGCCATCGCGGCGGCGATTTCGCTGCCGATGAAGCCACCGCCGATCACCGCGATGCGCGCACCGGGTTTCACCGACTTGCGCAGCCGCTGGTAATCATCGAAGGTGCGGTAATAGATGAAATCGTCGCCACCCGACGGAAGCTTGCGCGGCGTGCCGCCGGTGGTGATCAGCAACTTGCGGTATTTCCAGGCATCGCTCTTGTCGTCAATGACGATATGCGCGGCGCGATCGATCTTCACCGCGCGCCGCTGCAGCGTGACATCCGCCCGCGCCTTGTCGATCGGACGCCAGATGTCGGCTTCCTTGCCGTCCTTCCACAATTTCTTGGTCAGTGGCGGGCGATCGTAGGGCGGATGCGATTCATCGCCCAGCAGGCCGATGCTTGCGTTCGTATCGGCTTCACGCAGCGCCTGCGCGGCGGCTTCGCCCGCCATGCCGGCGCCGATGATCAGATAATCGAAGTCGTGCTGCATGACACCCTCCGCCTTTCGCCCGTCGATGCGCGAGCATAAATCGCGCGCCGTAAAAATGCCGCATCGGGTGTGTCAACACCCTATTGCCGCACCTCGCGTGGATTGCCTGGCGCTTCGGCGAACCGAGGCGTCGCCCGCCACGGGTTGATGTCGATGCCGCCGCGGCGCAGGAAGCGCGCGTACACGCTCAAGCCTTCCGGCGCACAGCGCGCCACGACGTCACTGAAGATGCGCTCGACGCAGGCTTCATGGAAATCGGGATGCTGGCGATAGGAAACGAGGTAGCGCAACAGCCCCGCGTGTTCGATGGTGCGCCCGCGATAGCGCAGCACCACGCTGGCCCAGTCGGGCTGGCCCGTCACCGGGCACAGGGAGCGGAACAGGCGCGTGGAAAGGGTTTCATCGATGACCGTGCCGTTTGCGACCAGCAGTTCCGGCAGCGGAGGGCCGTAGCCGTCGACTTCGATGCGCTGGTCGTCCAGCGATTCGCCTGCCAGCGAATGGATGCCGGTACGCTCGACGTCGTGCGGGTCCAGCAACGTGACAGCGACTTTCGCGCCCGCGCACGCGGAAATGTCGCGCTCCACGCGGGCGTGCACCGCGTCCGGACCGGTGAAGGGCGTCATTGCATAGCCGCCGAGATAAAGCTTCAGCGACTTCGATTCCACGATGTTCGGCGAAGTGCAAGGTACCGTCATCCGCAACGCCGCAACGCGCGGCAGGCCGCGCACGTCCAGCCACGAAAATTCCCATGCGTTCCACGTGTCCACGCCGGTGAACGGCAATGCGGCCGCATCGAGGCCCAGCGGGTCGCGTGCCTGCGCGCGTGCGACCGCAAACAGCACCGACGGATCGACTGTGGCCGGATACTCGGTTTGGCGGCCTAGCGGGATCGGTTTTTCCGGCATGATCGGGTCGAAGCGGCTGTTGTGAGAAGTCAGGCCAAGGACGGCCGCGGTGGTGTCGATAGGCCGCCGAACGCATCATGGGGAAAAGACATTCGCCATGCGGCGATCATGGACGCTCGCACTAATCCGATGATGCCACGATGTATTGCTCCAGCTTGCCATCCGGCAATGTGTAGGTGGTGATGGACAGCTTCGTCTTCGGGAACGTCACGGTGTAGCCACGCATCTGCATGCCGCCGCGCTTGCGCGCCGCGCGGATGGTGAATGACTGCGGCTTGCCCAGCGGCGCAAGGCTGGTCTGGTAATCGCGCAGCGCGGTGACGTCGAAATAGCTGTTGGCATCGGCGCTGAATTCGTTGCGGTCGATCTTGCCGTGCTGCAGGTTCTCGAAGATCGCCTTGGCCTGCGCGAGCGCTTTCGTCGCCGCCGGGTCGTGTACCTCGAACAATGCCTTGGCGATGTCCTTGCCGATCACGCCAAAGGTGCCGACCGCATCCTGGTTGGTCAGCACCACGACGGCGGTGTGCTCATCGGGGAATATGTAATTACCGGCGGTGAAGCCCATCACCTCGCCGTCGTGCGAGATCATCCGGTGCCCGTCCAGCTTGCCGACGAACAGGCCGAGGCCGTAGCCGGAGCCCAGGCCGTTGTTCAACACGACTTCGGTCTGCATCGCGTGCCACGACGCCGGTTGCAGTAGCGTCTGGTCGATCACCGCGATGTCCCACTTCGCGAGATCACTGGCGGTCATCGCCAGTTCGCCGGCGCCGAACATCCAGTTCACGCCTTCTTTTTGGGACGGACGCAGCGGCCCGAGCGCGTTGCGCGAATAACCGCGTGCGTCGGTGGCCGGCAAGGCTTTCAGGTTGGTGTCGTAGGCATCGCTGATGCCCAGCGCCGGGAACACGTGCTGTTGCAGGAATTCAAACGGCGTCTGCCCCGTGACTTTCTGCACGATCGCGCCGGCGATGACGTAGCCGGTGTTGCTGTACTGCCACTGCGAACCCGGCGCGAAATCCAGCGGCTTCTTCGCCCAGCCATCCATGATGCGGGCCGGCGTGGTCGGCAGCCGCATCGGCGGCATCAGGTAATCCTGCGGCCAGTAATCCTGGTAGCCGGAGGTGTGCGAAAGGATCTGCCGCAGCGTGATGTGGTCGGCATCGGTGAGGCCGGGGAAGAATTTCGCAACCTTGTCGTCGAGGCTCAACTTGCCCTGCTGCTGCAGCATCAGGATCGCCGCCGCGGTGAACTCCTTGCTGATCGAACCGATGCTGTAGCGCATCGCCGGCGTCGCCGGCGTTTTCGGGTCGAGCCGCGCATGGCCATAGGCCTTGGCATAGACGAGCTTGCCATCGCGCACCACGGCGACGGATGCACTCGGCACGCCCGATTTGACCAGCGCATCATTCGCGATCGTGTCGATCTTCGCGGCGAGGTCGGCGGGCAGTGCATCTTGCGCAAACGCAGACGCACAGGTGAAGACGAGCAGGGCCACGAGACACAACAGGCGAACGGGATTCGGCAGCAATCGCATGGGCGGGCCTCGGCAAGGAAAGGGCAAACGTGAACGATAACACCGTCTCCGCGCACACGCCGCCGGGCTACCAGAAATACACCTGCAGCGACGACGGCTTGGGCTTGGGCGGGATCGCGCGCAGGAAGGCGCGGTGATCCGGGAAGTTCATCGCGCTGCGCTCGAGCAGCGTGTCGACTTCGGCCATGTCGTATTTCGCTTCCTGCGGCGTCGGAGCGCGCTTGTCGTCGGGAAACAAGCCCACGCCCGCCAGCAGGCTGTACCACGACATGATCGGATAGCCACGGCCGAAGGTGCCTTTGGCGATGCCGGCCGTGATGGGTTTGCTGGCCAGCCACGTGCGCAACAATTGCTGCAGCGGCTCGGAAAGATGCGTGTTGGCGGCGTTGGCGCGCCAGTAATCGGTGTCGCTGCGCGTGTTGGTCTTGAAGTGGGTGACGATGTAATCGCGCGTCCCTTCGACGCGGCCATTCAAGGTTTCATTGAACTGCCTGCGCATGGCTTCGCCCAAGTCCCCCTTTTCCAGCGCCGCGACCAGCATCTCGGCGGTGCGCTGCACGAACAGCAGCGTGGTCGCTTCCAGCGGCTCGATGAAACTCTGCGCCAAGCCGTTCGCGACGCAATTGCGGCGCCACGGTTCGGCCACGCGGCCGGGGTGGAATTTCAGATGGCGCGCCGGCACGTCGGCATCCGGCAAGCCGAGATGCCCGCGCAGTTCCCTCTCGGCGTTTTCCGGCGTGCAGAAATCCGAGCTGTAAACGTAGCCGTAGCCGTAGCGCGTGGTCAGCGGAATCTTCCACGCCCAGCCGTAACGCAGCGCCGTCGAAATGGTCTGCGACTGGATCGGCCCATCGTGCGGCGCCTGGATGGCGACCGCGGCGTCGTTGAACAGGTTCTCCTTGAACGACACGAACGGCGTGCCGAGCGCCCTGCCCATCAACAGCGAGGCAAAGCCGGTGCAGTCGACGTAGAAATCGCCGGTGAGCGTCGAACCGTCCTGCAAGCGCAACGATGCGATGTCACCCGAGTCGCTCAATTGCACGTCGGCGACGTGGCCCTCGACGTGCCGCACGCCGCGTTCGACTGATTTCTTCTGCAGGAATTTTCCCAGCAGCACCGAATCGAAGTGGAAGCCGTACCATACGTCGAATGGGAAGCTCGGTTGCGGACGAGGCGCCTTGCACTCGCGCGCCAGCCGCGCGGAAATGAAGAAGCGGTTCGGGTGTGCGTACACGTCGGCACGGTCGAGGCGCGCGTGCACGTTGTCGATGAACGGCGCCATCGTCATGTTGTCGAGCATCGACGCGAATGAGTGGAAATAACTTTCGTAGCCCGGCCGTGTGGACCAGCCATCGAACGTGATACCGGCCTTGTAGGTGGCGTGGCATTCCGGCATCCACTCGGCTTCCTCGATGCCGAGGCTTTCGAAGAAGCCGCGCAGCCACGGCGTCGAACCTTCACCAACGCCGATCACCCCGACCTGCGGCGATTCCAGCACCGTGACCTCGAGGCGCGCGCCGTATGCGGAGCTCGCAAGCGATAGCGCGGTCATCCAGCCGGCGGTGCCGCCGCCGACCACCACGACGTGCTTCACCGGCGGTTCGGCATCCATGCGCGCGGGGCCGCGCGCAACGACGTTGCGGTTGAAGACGGTGGCGGTGGCTTCGGACATGATGGATGGCGGCGCGGCGTGCAGAGGCGCACGATAGCACCGCTTTTCACGGACCCGGGGACGCGCTCAGTGCGCAGCTTCGCTGGCCGCTGCGGGCACCGCGCGGAAGGCGCGTTCGAATGCTTCGAGATCGCTCTCGGCGACGCTGGAGACCGCGACGAAGCGCAGCCCGTCTTCGTTCCACTCCAGCACGTGGTAACCATCGCGCGTTTGCGGAGCCGCACCTCCCCCGCGGCTCGGCCACTGGAACAGGTTGATGGTGTGCAGGTGGCGCCTGTACACCAGCGCGGCCACCTGTTTTCCGCCCAGCACGTCGAGTCGTCCACCGACCAGCTCGAAACCCTGCGCGGAGAGATCCTTGACCTGCGGCGAGAAATCCACGCGCCCGTCGAACCATGGCTTCACCGTGTGTTCGTTGGACGTTTGCACGTCGATCAGGTGGCCCGGCAGCAACGAACGCACGTGGTCGGACACCGCTTCGGCGACCAGTGCGTCGCTGCCCTGCCGCTGCAACTGCAAGGTCTGCCGACCCGCAAACAGGGCCGCGATCACGAACAAGGCGGCGAGCGCGGCAAGCGCCATGCTCCAGCCGCGACGGGGCACGCGTGGCACGACAGCGGCGCGCGGCAAGCGGGCTTCGATATGCGCACGCAACGCAGCCGGCGCGGACCTGTACAAACCCGCCGCGCGCAGGTCGTCGCGCGAGTGCGTGAGGGCGCGCAGGCGCCGCGTGCAATCCGCGCACTCGGCCAGATGCCGCGCGACCGCGAGGCTGTCGGCCGCATCCAACTCGTCATCGAGGTACGCATGCAGCAGCAGGCGCATGTCCTGGCAATTCATGCGGCCACCTCCTTGCCGGCCAGTTCGCGCTGCAGGCGTTCGCGTGCACGCGCCAGCCGCGACATCACGGTACCGATCTTGAGGTTGGTGATCGACGCGATTTCCTTGTAGGAGCACTCTTCCAGTTCGCGCAACACCAGTACCTCGCGGAATTCCGGCGGCAATCGTTCCAGCGCGGCATGCAGGCTTTGCGCGTCGGCTGCGCGCAACAGCATCACCTGCGGATCCTCGTGGTCGGCGCCGCCGTGGATGGCCTCGTCGAATTCATCGATGCGGGCCGCGGCGGGTACCTGCGTACGTTGCGTGTAAAACGTGTTGCGCACGATCGCCAGCAGCCAGACCCTGGCGTCGCCACCGCGGAAGCCGCCGAAGAAACGGAACGCGCGCAGCATCGCTTCCTGCACCACGTCCTCGGCGTCCTGATCGTTGCGCGCCAGCCAGCGCGCAAGGTTGTACGCGGCATCCAGATGCCGCATCACCTCGCGTTCGAAAGTTGCGCCGGTGTCCATGCCGTCAGGCCGCGCCGGCGTGCTTGTTCCATCGCCCATCAAGACAAGACCGGAGCGCGCGCGAATTTATTCCCGCAGCCGGTCCGCGGGAATAACCGCGCGCGCGCAGCGGTATGACGTTCGCAAAGGCGCGCTGCGCGCCTGCTTTCCAACCGAGGACACATTCATGCAAGACGATCGTGACGACATCGATCCTGACAACATCCAGCCGGACCGCCGGCGCTTTCTCGAATGCATGGCGTGGGCCGGCGCCGGCACGCTGTGGCTGATGCAGGGTGGCGTCGCGCACGCCGGCGCGCTGCTGAAAGGCACAACGCAGCAGGATGCCACCTTCAGCTTCGTGCAGATCAGCGACAGCCATATCGGCTTCCACAAGGCGCCGAACCCGGACCCGGTCGCCAGCTTGCGCCAGTCGATCGCGCGGGTCAATGCGCAACCGCAGCGGCCGGACTTCGTGGTGCACACGGGCGATCTTTCGCACCTGTCGAAGCCGGAACAGTTCGACACCGTGGCCGAGTTGCTGAAGGAGGCCAGGACCGGCCACGTGTTCTACATCCCCGGCGAGCACGACGTGATCGGCGACGACGGCAAGGCGTTCTTCGCGCGCTTCGGCGGCGGCATCGACGGCAACGGCTGGTACAGCTTCGACCACCGCGGCGTGCATTTCGTCGCGCTGGTGAACGTGCGGCACCTGCAAGGGGCGGGGCTGGGTTTTCTCGGGCCCGACCAGATCGCATGGTTGAAGCAGGACCTCGCGGGCCTTTCCGCCAGCACGCCGGTCGTGGTGTTCGCCCACATGCCGATGTGGTCGCTGTATCCGGCCTGGGGCTGGGGCACGCAGGACAGTGCGCAGGCGCTGGCGCTGCTGAAACGCTTCGGTTCGGTGACGGTGTTGAACGGACACATCCACCAGATCCAGCAGAAGGTCGAGGGCACCATCACCTTCCACACCGCGCGTTCGACCGC